>DASSXJ010000032.1 GCA_035703895.1 bacterium
GACGAGATCCGCCTGTCGTTCAACTGGCAGGCGATCCTGACCTTCCGGCCGGACTTCATCAACCTCATCTCGCGCGCCGATCTCCTCCGGCCGCGCCTGGTGATCTCCCGAGGCGCCGATGGGACGTGGAACATCGAGGACCTCCTGTCGCATCAGGGTCCGGTGACGGCGCAGTTCCACGGGAGCATAGGGGTGAGCAACGGCGTCGTGATCTATCGCGACGCGTTCAAAGTGGCAACGCTGTTCACTGCCACCTTTGAGCGAATCAGCGGTGAGGTGGGGTTTCCCAGCGGCGACGAGATCGCGCTCACGCTCGCCGGATCGGGTCCGGAGGGGGAAGCGGTCCGCCTCACCGGCCGCTACCGTCCGGGTGGCGCAGGCTCCGAGTTCGATCTCGCCGCCGCCAATGCGTCCGCCGTGCACTGGGGAGGGTACTTCGTTCGCATCTCCGGGCTCGACTGGGAGGGGGGGCGATTCGGCGGTCAGGTGCATGTGTCGTTGGTTCCCTCGACGTCGGGACTGGCCCTAGACTTCCGGGCGACGCTTCGGCTCCACGACACCGACGTTCAATATCGTCCGCAGCGCCTGTCACTGCTCCACGTCTCGGGCCCGATCACTGTGGACAGCCTGCATGCCGAGACACCCGGCTTGGCCGGACGTGCGAACGGCTCGCCGCTCGCCGTCGACGGGTCGATCGTCTTCGGCGGCGGGCCGTGGATCCAGATCGGCGTCCGGTCTCCCGACCTCGATCTGGGGACCGTGCAGGCGCTCTTCTTTCCCGGGGCCCGTCTCACGCTCACCGGGAGAGCCGGCGCCGAGGTGCAGATGGTCGGTCCCGTGCGCGCCCTCGACGTCGACGGCGAGGCCACGGAGGCCCGGGGCACGCTCAACGGGCAGGCATTCGACGGCCTGCACACGAGGATGCAGTACGGAGCGGGGACGCTGACGCTGGCCGATCTCACATCATCGTTCGCCGGTGGTCGGGTCGCCGGGACCTTCGTCCTGGACACCACCGGCGCGACACCTTCGTACCTCTTCAGCGGCACGACCACCAACGTCGATGTCTCCGCCCTCACATCGGTCGGGCTGACCGGGCTCAACAAGCTCTCGGGCCGCGTGTCCGGTCATGTCGTCGGCGTCGGTACCGGGACGCGGGCCCAGGTGATGGGCGATGTGACAATGGCGCGGGGCTCGCTGCAGGGGCTCGCGTTTGAGGGGGCCCGCGCAATCTTCTGGCACGATGGCGGGGGAAACGTTGACTTCGACTACCTCAGCGGCCAGATTGGGAGCGCGACCGTCTATTCCTCCGGGCAGGTTGGGGCCGGGGGCGCGCTCGACCTCGATGTGCTCGCCCACGACCTGTCGCTGGCCGAGTTCGGCTCCCGTCTCGGCCTGGGAGGCGGGCACGGGCCGGCGATCGACGGTCGTGCCGACCTGGTGGGCCGGGCGACGGGGACAGCGGCGGACCCGGTGTTCTCCGGAACCGTCGCTGCGTCCCACGGCCGCATCGGCCCGCTGGCGTTCGCGAACGCGCGGGGCGGCATCACCGTGAGTCCCACGGAGCTGACCACGTCGCGCCTGGACTTGATCAATGGGATGGCGTCCTACCGGGTCAGCGGCGGGCTCACGTTCCATCCGACGGCAGCAGCCGCGCTCCGCTTGGACGCGGACGACGTGGACGCGCAGATCCTGACCAGCGCCCTCTCGTCCGCGCCGGAGGTGACCGGGACCATCGGCGGCGCGGTGCGCGTCGACGGGCCGCTCAGCCGCCCGTCGATCGTCGGGGATGTGGCGCTCGACCACGGGGTAGTGAGGGGCCAGCGGATCGATCACGCGCAGGCTCATCTGGCTCCCGACAGCGGGCGTATCCACATCGCGAGCGCCGAGGTCAGGGTGAACGGGTCCCACCTTACCGCGACCGGGACGATCGATCCTGCCGGCCCGCTTGATCTCCACCTCTCGGCCGAGGACCTGCACCTGATGGACATCAATGCGGCGCTGGGGTTCCCGATTCCCGCCGAGGGGGCGTTCGCACTCGCTGGGGACGTCCGAGGCACGATGCAGAACCCGCGCATCTCGGGCCAGATCAGCGCCCGCGAATTGGTGGTGAGGGACGAGAAGTTCGCCGCCTCGGGGTCCTTTGGCTACGAGGCGGGGGTGTTACGGCTCTCCGGCCTCCAGCTGACCCAGGGAGCGTCCCGCTACAGCCTCTCCGGAGAGATCCGGCCGGGTCCCACTCCCTCTGTTGGCCTCGCGCTCGACGTGGAAAATGGGCGGGTCGGCACCGTGCTGTCTGTCGGCGGAATCAAGCTGCCCGCGGCCCTCGACGGCGCGATGGACGGGCGCATCGAGCTCTCCGGCCCCCTTGACGATCCTTCTGCACGTCTCTCCCTCACCCTGCGGGACGCCACGTTCGGCGCCTACGCGATCGGCGAGGGCGTCGCCGACCTGACGTTGACGCATCAGGCCATCGATATCGACCGATTCGAGATCCACCCGGCCCGGGGTCAGGTGGCGGCCAAGGGACGCATCGACTTACGCGCGAGCAGCGCGGTCGAACTCTCGGCCCAGGACATCAACCCGGACTTCCTTCGACCCTTCTTCCAAATCGACCGCCCCCTCGAAGGGCGGCTGAATTTCACGCTCCAGTTCAGCGGCCCGACCCGCGACCCGAAGGCCGGCATCTCGCTCGAGGCATTCGATGCGGGTGTCTCTGGGGTCCAGGCCGATCGGATCGCGGCCCTGGCGTTCTACTCGGCCGGCACGCTGACGATCGAGCAGGGCGTGATCTCGAAGGGCCCCCATAAGCTGATCACGGTCGGCACCGTGCCGATCGACCCCAACACATACGCGGTGGACCTCCGGGCGCCGCTGCAGCTGCAGCTGCACCTCCAGGATGCCGACCTGACGTTCCTCTCGCTCGTGACCCCGAAGATCACGGATGCGTCCGGAACCGTGGCGGGCGAGATCAACATCGGGGGAACGATGGGCGCTCCGCAGATGGCAGGGTTCCTGCGATCCAGCGGGGGACGGCTCCACTACGAGACGCTGCGCACCCCGCTCGAGAACCTGAACATCGACCTGGCCTTTTCTCAGCGCCAGATCGAGGTGCACGACCTCTCGGCGACGCTTGGAGCGGGTCGGGCGGCTGCGACCGGCGTGGTGGAGATCACCGACCTTCGCCCCAGTAATGTCCGGATGAATATCACGGCCGATCACGCCACGCTCGATATTCCTGGCCTCTACAACGGCCAGGTGGACGCCGCGCTCTCGCTTAACGGCCCGGCGGCCCGGCCGACGCTGGCGGGTGAAGCGACCTTCTCGGAAGGCGTGGTCTCCCCTGCCGCGCCTGGGACCGGCGCCGGCGGCACCGCGCCGGGGCCCAATATCGCGCTCGATGTCAATGTGCATTCTGGGCGCAATATGTCGTTCAGCCTGGGCGCGATTCGCGCGCAGGTCCAGGGGGCGCTTCATGTCGGTGGGACGTTCGCCCACCCGCTCCTCGCGGGCCGGGTGACGTCCCCCGGAGGGGAAGTCGCCTTTCTCGGCTCGACGTTCAGGCTCATCGACGGCGAAGCCGTGTTTTCGGAGGCGCTCGGTGTCGAGCCGCAGATTTCGGCCCGCGCTCAGCAGGTGTACGGGGACACGATCGTGTTCCTCGACGTCAGCGGACCCGCCACCTCCCCCAACTTGACCCTCACGGCGAGTCCTCCGCGACCGCAGGACGAGATCGTGACCCTGATCGCGCGGAGCGCGGGGTTTTTGGGAGATCCTGAATCGGTGCTCGGGCAGGGAGTGGGGCGGTATCTCCTCGGCTCGGTTCGCGACTTCCTTCACCTGAACGAGATCACCCTGACGTACAGCCAGCAGACCCCCATCGTCCTGCGGATCGGCAAGTATCTCATCCAAAACTTGTACCTCACCTTGTCCCAGGTCTGGCCGGCCCCGCCGGGCTCCATCCCGACCCTGAGCAGCACCACCCTCGGCACGCTCGGGACGTCCATCAGGCAGCTCCAGTCCGGGCAGTCCTATTCCGTTGCCGGCATCGAGTACTTCCTGAGCCCCAACCTGTCGCTGACCTTCAACGCCGACACGCTGGGAGGAGATGGGATATTCGTGATCACCCGGTTCCCGTTCTGAGGGGTGAGGGGTTGCAGGAGAGGATCTCCCCGCCACCGTGGATATTGTAGGGTGGAGCGTGTATGATGTTTGCCGAGTATTTGCGTGAACTGCAAAAGGTTTCGCTGCTGCGG
>DASSXJ010000033.1 GCA_035703895.1 bacterium
GCCGCGCTGGACGTCACCACGGCGCGCTCGACGCCGGCGATCCGAGCGGCCTCCAGCAGGCCGGCCGTGCCCATGACGTTGACCGGCCGGAGCGCCGGGCGGTCATGGGGCGAGAAGGAGTAGAGCGCACCGCAGTGGACGATGAACCGGCAGCCACGCAACGCCGGTACGAGCTCGCCGGCGCGCCGCAGGTCGCCGACGATGGTCTCCGCGTCCTCGACCCGGACGGCGGGATCGCGGACCAGCGCCCGCACTTCGTAGCCGGCGGACCTGAGCGCCCGGGAGACGTGCCGGCCGATAAACCCCGTCGCCCCGGTGAGGAAAACCCGGGGACTACTGGCCAATGACCGCGCGCAGCGCCTCCCGGGGCGAGCTCATCGTCGCGATCACGGCGGTCGGCTCGTACCCGCAGTGCGCCATGCAGTTCGCGCACTTCGGGTGCTTCCCGCGGCCGTACTTGGACCAGTCGGTGTCGTCGATCAACTCTCGGTAGCTCTTCGCGTACCCGCCCGCGGCAAAGTCGGCCATGAGGTAGCACGGCCGCTGCCATCCGAGCACGGAGTAGGCCGGGACGCCCCATGCGGTGCAGGAGAAGTCGACCTTCCCTTCCAGGAAATCGAGGTAGAGAGGCGTGTGATTGAGGCGCCACCGCTTCCGGGATCCCCCGGCGAACGCCTCCCGGAAAATGGCCCGCGTCCGTTCCGGGCCGAGGAAGTGGTCCTGGTCGGGCGCCCATTCGTAGGCGTACCCCGGCGCGATCTGCATGCAGTCGACTTTGAGCTCATCGTTGATGAAGTCGAGGATCCCGCGGATCGATTCGGCGTCGTCCTGGGTGAAGAAGGTGGTATTGGTGGTGACACGAAAACCGCGCCGCTGGGCCTCGCGGATCGCCTCGACGGCGATGTCGAAGACGCCGGGCCGGCACACCGACTGATCGTGCCGCTCGCGCTTGCCGTCGAGGTGGATCGACCACACGAAGTAGGGCGACCGCGGGAACAGATCGATCTTCTTCTTCATCAGCAACGTGTTGGTGTTCAGGTAGACGAACTTGCGCCGCTTGATCAGCGCCTCCACGATCAGGTGGATCTCGGGGTGGATGAGCGGTTCCCCTCCGGCGATGGACACGACCGGGGCGCCGCACTCCTCCGCCGCGGCCACGCATTGATCGACGGTGAGGCGCTTGTTCAGGATCTCCTCCGGCTGCTGGATCTTGCCGCATCCCGCGCACTCGAGGTTGCAGCGGAACAACGGCTCGATCTGGAGGACGATCGGAAACTTCTCCACGCCGCGGAGGCGGTTCCCAAGTACGTGGGCCGCGACGGCGATCTTCTCCCGCAGTGGGACGCTCATGCGTTCATCACCAGCCTCTCACAAGCGTAGTATTGCTGTGGGACGGCACCGCCTCTGCGCTTCCAGCATACCTCATGTCGCCGGCCAGCGCCAGCGTGGGGAAGAGATGCCGGTAGAGATGGTAGTTAATATAGAAGTCGCGCGGGAACCCCGTGCCCGTGTACTCGGCCTCATCCCAGGTGCCCTTCGTTTGGCTGTGGCGGAGAAACGCGACGCCGCGCCGGCAGGCCGGATGCCCGCCGAGCCCCGCCAGTTGGAGCGACACCACCGCCCAAGCGGTCGGGGACGGCGAGCTGCGGCCGACTCCCGCAAACGACGCGTCGTTGTACGAATAACAGGTCTCCCCCCATCCGCCGTCCGGGTTTTGCACGGCGAGCAGCCATTGCGCCGCCCGGTCGATCATGGACCGGCCGGTCCCCAGCGCCGCGAGCGCGGAGACCACGCACCACGTCCCGTAGATGTAGTTGACCCCCCAGCGGCCGAACCACGATCCGGCGGGGGTCTGGGTGCGGCGCAAATACTCCAGGCCTCCGGCGACGTGCGGATCGCGCTCGTCGGCGCCGAGGAGCGCCTCCATCTCGAGCACGTGCGCCGTCACGTCTTCGGAGGGCGGGTCGAGGACCGCCCCAAAATCGCAGAACGGCAGCTTCTTGATGATCTCGCGTGTGTTGTCGCGGTCGAACGCGCCCCAGGCGCCGTTCCGAGAGCGCATCGCCAGAACCCACCGGCGGGCGCGTTCCACAGCATCGCGGGCCTCCTCGCCGGCCCCGCACTCGAGCAGGCCGACCACGACGACGGCCGTGTCGTCGATGTCGGGGTAGAGATCGTTGTCGAACTCGAACGCCCAGCCACCGCACGGGACGTCCGGGCACCGCACACACCAGTCGCCGGGCCCAGTAATTTGCTCGTTCAGAATCCACCGCACCGCCCGCCGGACCGATGGGTGCTCCGCGCGGATCCCGGCGGCGGCAAGGGCGCGGAGCGCCCACGCCGCATCCCAGACCGGCGACATGCACGCTTGGAACCGCCACCCGGACTCGTCCTCGAGCGAGAACCGGCGCATCCCCTCGAGGCCTTTGCGCATCACGGGATGATCCGTGCCCAAGCCCTCGAGGTTGAGCGCGATCAGCGAGTACACCCACGGCGGCTGGATCCCACCCCAGCTGCCGTCCGCTTCCTGATGCTCCTCAACCCAGGTGACGAGGCGGCGGCGCGCGGCGTTGCGCCCGGGCTTCACAGGCGAACTCTCGTAGAGCTTGAGGAGCTTGTCCAACCACCAGAACGGGCCGGCACCCGGCACGCGGGCGAGGGTGGGCTCGGTTCCCTCCAGCACGATCTCGGGAAGATCGACCCCGAGCGGGCGCACGGGCCGTCGTGACAGCACGATGGTGAGGGGGCCGATCGTCCCCCGGGCCCAGCACGCGAAGTCATACAAGTTGAAGGGGACGGACGGCGGCAGGTAGACCATCTCCGGAGGGACGGTCGGGATTCCCCGCCAGGGATACTGACCGAAGAGCGCGAGCCAGATCTTGGTGAACACGCGCGCGCGGGCCACGCCTCCGAGCGCGCGGATCATCGTCAGGGCCTTGCGCATGGGGGCGGCGGCCGGGTCCACCCCGAGGACTTTGAGGGCCGCATACGCCTCGATCGTCGTGCTCAGGTCCGCCGGGGCTTCGTAGTACAGCGCCCACGATCCGTCCTCGCGCTGCGCGCGCAGGATGTGGCGGATGGCGCCCTCGCGGATCGGCTCGAGATCGATGCCGAGGAACCGGCAGAGGAGCACGTGCTCCGCCGTCATGGTGACGTTGGTCTCCAGCTCTCCCACCCACCATCCGTCGGGATGCTGGTGGTCGAGCAGCCAGCCGACCGCGGCGGTCAATGCGCCGTCCACGCCGTCTCCCTGAGCCCGTCGAGCACATGCTGCGCCGCGGCCCGCCCGCTGCGGACCGCCGATTCGAGCGTGTCCGGCCACCCCGTGGACGTCCAGGAGCCGGCAAGCGCCAAACACGGGATCGCCGTCCCTGGACCTGGGCGCGCCACGCCCGGCTTAGCGATGAATGTCCCCTCCGGGCTCCGGGTCGCGCCGCCGTGCAGCACGCGCGCCTCCGCGAGCGCGGGAATCGCGCTTCGGATCTCCTGCCAGCAGAACGCGACGAGGTCGGCCGTCGGTTGCTGGACGTGGTCGTCGGCCGCGCTCAGACTGCAGCACAGGTACCCAGGGGCTTTTTCAAAGACCCATTGGACGGGGGAGTCCAGCAGCGCGGCGAGATCGAACCCGAGATGGCCCCGATCGTGCCACAGGTGGACGTCGACGATGGGGCGGGCTTCGTAGCCCTCCAGCGGAGGGATCCCGTACCGCGCCGGCGTCCCCAGCAGGCTCGCCAACTGCGGCGGCGCAACGGCCACCACCACGGCGTCGACCGTGACGCAGTCGCCGCCCCCCAGCCGTACGACCGCCCGGCCGTTGGGCGGGAAGTCGAGGCCGACCACCGGCGTGGAGAGGTGCACCCGATCGAGCCGCTCGGCCGCGGCAGCGGCGAGGTGGGCGAGTGGGACCGTAAAGTATCCAAGGCGGGCCGCCCCAGGGTCCTGAAGAAACGCCGTGCGAAGGACGAACCCCGCATCTTCGGCGCTCATGCGATCCAAGGGAGCGTTGAGCGCAGGAACGAAGAACGGGCGCCAGAACCCCCGCAGCGCCTCCTCACCCTGGCCGAGGTGCGCCAGCCACTCGGCAAACGTCCCGCCGGAGTGTCCGGCCTCCCGCGCATGGACCAACGCCCGCGCCACGTCGAGCTTGGCCGCCCACCCGAGGTGACGGTATCCGAGGAAGGAGGACACGAGGTGCCAGGGCGCCGGCAGGCCTGCCGACCGGAGCCGGCTTGCTTCACCGTCCCGCGACAGGACGAGGACCTCGAACCTGTCCTGGAGGTGGAGATGCCGCTCCATGCCAACCCTGCGGGCGAACTCGATAAACTCGGAGTAGCAGGCGAGGAAGACGTGCTGGCCGTTATCGACCTCGTGCCCGTTGATCCGGAACGACGTGGCCCTCCCGCCAAGAATGCGGCTTCGCTCGAAGAGCTCGACCTCGCACCCCGTCTGCTTGAGCTCGACTCCGGCTGCGAGGCCGGCGATCCCTGCGCCGACGATCCCTACGCGGTGCTGAGCCATGATTCCAGCGCGACGCGGAGTTTTTCCGCCTTGGACAGCGATGCGCGCTGGCGGAGGGGAAGCTCGGGATCCCGGTCGATGCGGTTGAGGATCCGCTGGTAGATCCCCGCCATCGTCCGGACGCACACCGCAGGACGGCGCGGGATGAAGGTCGCGACCCCGAGCCCCGATGCGAACAACGCGCGCGCCCGCTGCGCCTCAAACGCTACGAGCGGCTTCCACCCGACGCCGGGACGGCCGTCCAGCACCTCCTGCTCCGTCACGCCGAACCTCTGGAGGTCTTCCTGGGGGAGGTAGATGCGTCCCATCTCGGCGTCCTCGCGGACGTCGCGGAGGCAGTTGGTCAGCTGCATGGCCAGCCCCAGCTCGTCGGCCCGATCGAAGACCGTCGCATCCGTATACCCGAAGATCCGCACGCACATCCTGCCCACCACGGACGCAACCAGCCGGCAGTACTCCTGCAGCGCGTCCCACGAGGGGTACCGCGTTCGATGATAGTCCATCTCCACACCGTCGATAAGGGCGAGCAGCTCGGCTTCGGGAATGGAGAAGCGGTCCACCGCATGGGCCAGGACCTGCATCACCGGGTCGGAATACTCGCCGCGCACACACCGGCGCACGCGCTCGCGATGCACCTCGAGACGCTCAGGCAGACGCTCGGGGCCCACCCCATCGGCCTCGTCGTCGACCTGGCGGGAAAAGCCGTAGAGGGCATAGATTGCCACGCGCTGTTCCCTGGCGAGGGTGATGAACCCCCAGTAGAAATTGGTGGCCGCGCGGCGCACCATATGATGGCAGAAGGCCTCCGACGCTCGCAGGTCCAGCCGGCCGATCGGGCCGGCTTGTTCAAGCGGTACCGAGTCTGCGCGCACTGCCGACCTCCAGGATGGACTGCCGGACCGCATGCTGGAGTACGAGGAGCTTGGCCCACGGCGAGACCTGGGGGCGTCGGAGGTCCGTGCGGTACCCCAGGCGCTCGATCGCGTCGACGATCGCCAAGCCTCCAAGGCGATAGAGCGCCAGCTGAAACCGCAGCGGCCACGGCGCCAGCCCCTCCAGCTCACGCCCCGACGCCAGCAGCGTCCGCGCCCGCTCACAGAGGCCGCGCGTCGCTCCCGTGATGCCGCCCGCCTGAAGATCGGTCTGGAGCAGATATGTCCGTCCCTTTGCGGCATCGACGCTCACGTCTTGGGCGAAGTTCGCGAGCTGCAGCCCGATGCATACGTCGTCGGACAACGGCTCGGCCGCCGGGGTCCTGATCCGAAAGAGGCGGAGGACGATCCTGCCCACCGGGGCAGCCGACTTGTCGCAGTAGGCGCGCAGCTCCGGCCACGCGGCGTAGCTCGAGACGACCTGGTCTTGCAGGTTGGCCTGGATGAGATCGAGGAACGGCTGTGCGGGAAGTTGGTAGTGCTGGACGGTGTCCCGCAGGGCTACCAAGACCGGGTGGGTCGGCCGCCCGCCGGCGAACAGCTCCACCACCTCCTCCCGCCAGCGCTCGAGATGCACGCGGGCCTCAACGCCGTGTTCGTCCCCGAGGTCGTCGGTGCTGCGGCAGTACGCGTACACCCGCGCCAGGTCGCGCCGCAGGCCGCGCCGGAGAAGCCGGGACGCCACCGTGAAGTTCTCGTAATGCCGGCAGGCGAGGCGCCAGCAGTATGCGTCGGCGGCCGCGACGTCGAGCGGCCTCGTCATCGACCCAGGACCTGCACCATCACGCGGCGTTCCCTGGCCGTGCACAGCTCGATCAGGAAGATCCGTTGCCACCGCCCCAATTCGAGTCGTCCATCTAAGATCGGCACCATCTCGCTGGTGGACAGCAGCAGGTGCCGGCAGTGGGCGTGGCCGTTCATCGGCTCGTCCGGCGGCACGTCGGGACGCCGGGGGAGGTCGTCGTGCTCGTACGCGCCGTCCCCGGCTGGGGCGAGCCGATCGAGGAAGCGCCGGAAGTCTTGCAGGAGGAGCCGTTCGTTTTCGTTCATGCGAATCGCCGCGGTGGTGTGCATCGCATAGACGTGCGCGAGGCCCCGCCGTACGCCGGACGACCGCACGACGGCGGACACGTCATCCGTGATGTCGAGAAATTGCCCCGCCCCTTCGGTGCGGTAGCTGAGCTCCGCGATATGGGGCTCATCCCGGTCCGCATCCCGCCGGCGGAGCCGGGGCGTGAATCGCAGATCGGCGAGCGTGCGCGCGCCGAGGCTGAACATGGCAATGCGCAAGGTCTCGATCAGCTCGCGGCCAAGATCGAGCGCCGCCTCCTCACCCTCCGCCGCGGTGCGCAGGAAGGGGCCGGCGATGCCGACCAGGTCCGCGCCGAGCGCCACTGCCTTGGCGATATCGATGCCGTTGCGGATCCCCCCGCTCGCGAAGAGGGAGGCCTCGGGGGCGGCCTGCCTGGCCTGCCGCAGGCATTCGGCGGTGGGGATCCCCCATCCGGCGAACGCGGCGGCGACGCGGGCGCGCCAGGGCTCGGTGATCCGGCGCCGCTCCACCTCGCTCCACGACGTGCCTCCCGCGCCCGCGACGTCCACCGCGGCGACGCCCGCGTCGAGGAGGAGCCGCACCGCGTCCGGCGCGATGCCCCAGCCGACTTCTTTGGCGACGACCGGCACTTCGAGGCGCCGGCAGAGTTCGCCGATCTTGCCGAGCAGGCCCGCGAAACATGTGTCGCCTTCCGGTTGCACGGCTTCCTGCAGGGCGTTGAGGTGCAAGACCAGGGCGTCCGCACCGAGCGCGTCGACGAGCCTGCGGCAGTGATCCACCCCGTAGCCCTTGTTGAGCTGGACCGCGCCGAGGTTGGCGAAGAGCAGCACATCCGGCGCGACACGGCGGACGTCGAAGGTTCGAAGCACGTCGGGATCCTCGAGCAAAATCCGCCCGGATCCGAGCCCCATCGCCACGCCCAAGCGCTGGGCGACCTGCGCGAGGACGCGGTTGATAGATGCGGCCTCGTCTGTGCCACCGACCATGCAGGAGATCAGCAACGGCGCCGAGAGCCGGCGGCCGAACAACTCTGTCGACGAGTCCACCCGATCCAAGTTGAGCTCTGGGAGCGCGCAATGCAGAAACTCGTAGTCGTCGAAGCCGCTGGCGATGCCCTTGGCCGCGACGTCTTCTTCCAGGTTGATCCGGACATGATCCGCCTTCCGTGATGCGACGCCACTGGGAGAGCAGGTTGCAAACTGACCGTCCCCATCAGTCCGTTTACCGAGATCTGCTCGCCTCATAGCGTAAGTCACCCCCGAGGTCCGTCTTTACATCCAGAAATCGAAACGACGGGCGATTCTTTCGATCATCCATGTCAGGCTGTACGACGTCAGGCTGTACGACTACGCAATGTGCTCCGTCACGGTCGACTCGACGGCGAGTCTGCCGGTGCGCCGGCAAAGCCATTTAATGATAAGGGCGTTCCCCCCAAAGATCAACTTTTGCGATTCGTCATAGAGGCGCAAGCACCTCTTTTGTCACGCGGTGGGCAAATCACGTCGGACCATGCTGCTTGCGCCGTGATGGTGCCGCGTCTTCCGAAACGGTCCGCGCCCTCCTGGGATTCCCGATGTTGCCGGAGAACCAGTGCTTGATCCCGATCCGGCCGAGGTCGTCGAACACGGTGTAGATCACCGGGATCGCCGCCAGCGTGAGCAGGAGCGAGAGGACCTGCCCCCCGATGATCACGGTGCTGATCGCGTGGTTGGTGGTGGCCCCGGCGCCTCGGCTGAGGGCCAACGGGATCGCCCCGGCGACGAACGCGATCGTGGTCATGAGGATGGGCCGCAGGCGGTCTAGGCTCGCGGTGACGATCGCGGCGTGCCTGTCCATCCCCCCGGCTCGGAGCTGGTTGGTGCGGTCCACCTGGAGGATGGCATTCTTCTTGACCACGCCGAACAGCACGAGGATCCCGAGATAGCTGAGTGGGTTGAGCGATCCGCGCAGGAACAACATCGAGATCAACGCGAACGGCACCGTCAGCGGCAACGAGAGCAGGATCGTGATCGGGTGGACCCACGATTCGAACTGGGCCGCGAGGACCAGGAACATGAACACGAACGCCATGGTGAACGTCTGCATGAAGGCGTTCTTCGTCTTGGACACCTGCTCTGAGATGCCGGTCAAGCTGAGGTGATAGGCGGGAGGGAGCGCGAGCGATCGCATCTTGGCGTCGAGCCGCTCGACCACGCTTCCGAGGGACGCCTCAGGCAGAAGATTCGCCGAGATCGTCACCTGTCGCTCGCGATTGAAGCGCTCGATCTCGCTTGCGCCCGTGGTCTGCCGGATGTCGATGACCTGTCCCAGCGGGACGCGTCCCCCCGTGGACGAGAGGAGTGGAACCCGCAGGAGCGCGGCCGGGTCCGCGCGGCCGGGCACGTCCTCCCGAATGTGAACGTTGTAGAACTGCCCGCCTTCGGCGTACTTGACCTGCCGCGCGTCGCCGCCCTGCTCGATCAGGGCGAGTGCGTTGGCCGCCTCGCTCACGCTGACCCCCAAGGCGGCTGCGCGCGCAGGGCTCACTTTGAGGTCCACAGACTTCCCCAGCGACAGAGACGCCCGGACGTCCACCACCCCAGGGAGCGTACGCAAATATGCCGCGCCGGCCTCGGCGGCTCGATTGAGCACGGTGAGATCGGGGCCGCTCACGACGTACTGCAGCGGCGCGGCCCCTCCGGTCAGGTCGGAGACGGCGTTCACCAAGGCCGTCATGCCGGGGGACCGGTGCTTCGGCAGGATCTCCGTCCGGACGCGCGCCATCTCCCGCTGCTGGCTGATCGTCCTTGCCTGGATGGGCACCATGCGGACGAAGATCGTCGACCTGTTGGGACTGTGCTGAGGGTCGTCTCCCGTGGTCACGATCGTGAACGCCACTCCGGGGTGGCGCCGGATCTCGGTGGCGATCTGCGTCGCGAGCGTGGAGGTGGTCTCGAGCGTCCAGCTCGCGGGGGCCTGGATCGCGACCGCGAACTGCGACTCGTCGTCGGTCGGCAGGAAGTCCTGATTGACCAGCCCGCCAAGCGGCACGATGCTGGCGAGGGCCAGGATCGACAGGACGACCAGCACCCACCGGCGCCGCAGCGAGTGCTCGAGCAGCCACCGGTACCCGTGGTCCATCACCCTTTTGAGCCGCTTCGGTGTGTCGACTCGCGCCGAGCCGGGCGATGGGTCGCCGGGCCGCCCGAGCCACCGCGACGCGAGCGACGGGGTCAACGTGAAGCTCACGAGGAGCGACACCGCGATCGCGAAGGCCATCGTCCAGCCGAAGCTGCTCATGAAGCGCCCGACGATGCCGCTCATGAACGCGAGCGGCAGGAACACCACGATCAGGCTCAGGGTGGTCGCCATCACGGCGGGCCCGACCTCGCGGGTGCCCTCGATCGCCGCCTGGAAGGCCGGCATCCGCTGCTCGTGGATGAACCGGTAGATGTTCTCCAGCACCACGATCGCGTCGTCGATGACGATGCCGATCACCAGCGCGAGCGCGAGGAGCGTGAAGGTGTTGAGGGTGAGATGCAATGCGGCGAGGAGGGTGAACGTGCTGATCAACGAGATGGGAATCGCGAGCGCCGCGATGATCGTGGCCCGCCAGTCCCACAGGAAGAACAGGACGACCAGCGCCGCGAGCAGCGACCCCACGACCAGATGCTCCTCGACGGCGCGCGTGGACGTCAGGACGTACTCGGACTGGTCCCAGGCGACGCGCAAGGTGTATCCGGACGGGAGGGTCGGCTGGAGGCTGCGGAGGCGATCCTGCACGTTCGCGACGACGTTGATCGTGTTCGCGCCGGTTTGCTTCTGGAGATAGAGGAGGACCGCCGGGGTCCCGTTGACGTTCGCGGTCGTCGAGGGCTCGGCCGCGCCGTCCTCAATTCGGGCGATGTTCCCGAGGGACACGGGCCGCCCTCCGCGCGCGGGGATCCCGATGTTGGCCAGATCGGAGAGTCGACCGAATGTCCGCGGCAAGAACCGCTGCGCGCCGGCATCGATGTTCCCGGCGGGCGTCGCGAGCGCGTTCATCACGTCGGCGGAGGTCGCGCCGGCCGCGGCGAGGCGGGTGGGGTCCACCTGCACATTGATCTGACGCAGCGTGTCTCCGACGAGCTTGACCTGGGCGACCCCGAGGATCCCCTCCAGGCGCGGCGCGATGACCCTGGCGGCGTACTCGGAGATGTCCCGCACGGGGCGGTTGGCGGACAGGGCCAGGACGGCGACGGGGATCTGACTGGGATCGAAGCGGAGCACCTGCGGGGGCGCGGTCCCCGCCGGGAGGCCGGAGATCGCTCCGAGCTTATCCTGTACCTCCTGCATCGCCACGGTGGCGTTCTTTTCGAGCACGAACTGGGCGACGACGATCGAGAAGCCGCCGGCCGATGTGGACGTGATCTTGTCGATGCCGTCGATGCCGCTGAGCCCGTCCTCGATCCTGCGCGTCACGTCGGTTTCAACTTCTTCCGGGGACGCGCCGGGTAACTGCGTGACGACCGTGATGATGGGGAGCTCGACGTCGGGGTATCGGGACACGTTCAGGCGCAGGAAGGAGAAGATTCCCAGGACGACCATGACGAGCGTGATGACGCGGGAGAGGACGGGCCGGCGAACGCACAGCTCCGCGAGGCGCTGCATCGGAGCTGCTACCTACGGGGGTGGGGTCACGCCGAGAGATCAGGACCGGGGACGGACGACGACCGCACGGTCACCCTGACGTCCCGGCATCCTGTTTCTCGCGCACGACGGTCTCGACTTCCTTCATCAACCCTTCCAGCAGGCGTTCCTCGGGGAGGCTGGCGACGATCTTGCCTTTCTTGAAGATGAGCCCCATCCCCCGGCCGGCGGCGACGCCGAGGTCGGCCATCCGCGCCTCTCCCGGGCCGTTGACGGCGCACCCCATCACGGCCACCTTGACCGGGACCGGGTACTGCTGGAGGCGGCGCTCGACTTCCTCCGCCAGCGCGACGATGTCGACCTCGGCCCGGCCGCACGATGGGCACGCCACCAGGATCGGGCCTTTCATGCGCAGGCCGAGCGCTTTCAGGATCTCGAACCCCGCCTTGATCTCCTCGACCGGATCGGCGGCGAGCGACACCCGGATCGTGTTGCCGAGGCCCCGCGAGAGGATCGCCCCCAACCCGACCGCGGACTTGACGGTGCCGGCCCAGGTCGTGCCGGACTCGGTGATCCCAACGTGGAGCGGGTAGGGCGCCGCGTCGGCGATCTTCTCATACGCCTCGATCGCCATCTCCACGTCGCTCGCTTTTACCGAGATCACGATGTCGCGAAAGTCCAGGTCCTCAAGGACCTTGATCTCCTCGAGCGCGCTCTCGACGAGCGCGTCGGCGCACGGTTCCCCGTACTTGCGCAGCATCTCTTTCGAGACGGAGCCCACGTTCGCCCCGACGCGTATGGGCACGCCCCGGTCCTTGGCCTCACGCGCGACGGTGCGGACTCGGTCTGCGCCCCCGATGTTGCCCGGGTTGAGGCGCAGTTTATCGACCCCGGCCTCCAGCGCCCCGAGCGCCAGACGGTAGTCGAAGTGGATGTCCGCGACGAGCGGCACCCGGATCTGGGACTTGATCTGGCCGAGGACGGCGGCGGCAGCCTTGTCCGGGACCGCGACGCGGACGATCTCGCACCCGGCCGCCTCCAACGCGTGAATTTGGGCAACCGTCGCCGCGACATCTCGCGTGTCCGTCGTGGTCATCGACTGGACCGAGATGGGCGCTCCGCCCCCGACTGGGACCGTTCCTACGCTGACCGGTCGTGTTTGTGTGCGATCCATTCCGCTCCCGTCTCAACGTTGGCGTTTCTCGTGCAGACTCCGACCGCACCTCAGTATACACCGCGCCACCTTCTATTGGAAGGGATGCGGTGCGGACCTCGGGAACCTTGACCACTTCGAGACGGTGCACTACGTTTCACCATGGAGAGGGCGATCCCTGCCTGCGCGGATCACCGCCGAGCGGGTGCGCGTGGCAGCGGCGAGCGCAATGGGGAGGGGGAGGAACGCCATGCACATGGTGAGGAGCGCCCCAGGGGAGCCGCACGCGTGAGGTGGCGCCTTCTCGATTGGCTGGACCAGTGGGTTGAGCGCCACGAGAAGATCCTTCCGATCGGCGAGGGGGGGTACATCCTCCGCATGAAGGTGACCCGCTACCGCGGGCCGCGCTTCGTGCTCATGGATGGTACCGTGGTCGCCCCCGGCGATCTCGTCGGCGAGCTGCACTTGGATAACCAACGCGCCGCCGCCCTCAACGCGGAAGGCCATGGCGGGTTCCGGTTTCGACACGAGATCTTCCGCCTGCTTCCGGCGCTGGCCCGCGATCTCGAGACCCGCCCCGAATACCGCACGATCAATGCCATCTACGGCGCGAGCCTGTTTTGGCGCAGCGCGGCGATGGCCGCCAAGGCCGGGTTCGAGCATCGGTCGCTTCCGCCATTCACGCGGTGGTGGTTGGGTACGTGGGAGCGGATTCTGCTCGCCAACTACCATCCGGAGGGACGGCGGCGTCTCAACAAAGGACGGCGGACGGAGTTGCGGCAGGTGTGGATCACGCGCCGCGCCCTGGCCCGATTCGCCGCGCCGGCTGCGGTTATGCGAGACTGCTGAGCAGGGCCCGGAGCGGGACGATCTCGAAGCCGCGCCCCCGAAGTCCCGCGATCATGCCGGGGAGCGCGGCGCACGTTTCCTTCGGCGTCGACGGGTGGCCTCCGCGGTCGTGGAGGTTGACGATCGCGCCGGGGTGGGCCTTCCCCACGACCAACGCGGTCATCCGGGGCGCCGGGGCGGCCGCGATCAATCCTTCGGGGCGCACGGACCACAGGATCCGTCGCTCGCCGAGCTGCGCGGCCCGCGCGTACGCGGCCCAGTTAAACGTGCCCCACGGGGGCCGGAAGTACCGAGGCGTGACGCCGATGGCCCCGGCGATCGCGTCGGCACCGCGGTCGACCTCGGCGGCGGAGGCCGCGGGAGAAAGCGTCCACAGGTGCCGATGCCCGTAAGTGTGGTTGCCCACGTCGTGGCCGGCGGCTGCGACCGCGCGCGCCACGGCGCCGGCGGCGTCGACCTGCCGTCCCACCATGAAGAACGTCGCACGCACCCCTGCGGCGGCGAGCACGTCCAGGATCCGCGGCGTGTGCTCGGGATCGGGGCCGTCGTCAAAGGTGAGCGCCACCATGGCGCGAGACGGGCCGCGTTTCACGACGCCAAGGCCCAGTCCCTCGGTTGCGGCGTACGCGCCGATCGTGTAGGCCGCGGCGCCGGCCAGCGCGACCGTCACAACCCCGAGGCCGAGCTGGAGCGGGTCACGCATCGCCTATCGCACCGCCGCGCGAACAGGGGCGGACATCGCCGCGAGCTGCGCGAGGTGGGTGGCCACCACCCCGGCGGCGTCGGGCCGGCTGAGCCCCGCGGCGGCCTGGCGCATCGCGGCGAGGCGTTCCGGGTGCGCGAGCAGTTCCTCCAACGCCACGCGCACCTCCGCCGGCGTCTTGGCCGCCAGCGCCGCGCCGCGCTCGACGAGAAACTCAGCATTGCTCTCTTCCTGACCCGGGATCGACCGGTACAGGAGCATCGGGAGGCGCCGGGCCAGCGCCTCGGTCACCGTGACCCCGCCAGCCTTCGTGACCAGGAGGTCGCTGACCGTCATGAGCTCTTCGACGTTGCTCACATACTCGAACACCCGGAACAAGTGCGGCGACCGCGCCGCCAGGGCGCGGACCCGGTCTCGCAGGCGTGGAGCGTTGCTGCACACGGCGAGCGCCTGGACCGGCCGTGAGAAGCGCGCCAGGATCTCCGCGACGTCACCGACCCCTCCCAGCGTCGCGTACGCGCCGGCCATGACGAGGATCACCGGCACCCCGGGTGTGAGGCCGAGCCGAGTCATCAGGACGTCGCGGTCGAGCGGGCGCTGAAACTTGCGCTCGATCGGGAGCCCCGAGACGGCGATCCGCTCTGGAGGAATGCCACGCGCGAGCAGGCCATCCCGCATCAGGCTGTGGGGCACGCAGTATCGGTCCACACCCGGATGGAGCCATTCGCCGTGGCTGACGTAATCGGTGATCACCACGAGGCACGGCACCGCCGTACGCCCCGCGATCTTCAGATCAGACATGGTGCCGGCGAAGGTCCAGTGCACGCAACACACCACATCGGGACGCTCGCCGGCGAGATACCGGTCCAGCCGCTCCATCCCCTGGCGGTTGACCGCGCGCCGGAAACGCGAGTCCGGGCGAATCTCGCCCATCATCTTGTAGAAGCGGCCTTGGATCTTCGGCGCGAACCGGACGATCTGGTAGTACCAGAACCTCGTCACGGCATCCGACACGGGGTTGGTGAACCGCGCGAAGTAGTCCACGATCTCCACTCGCCCGCCGGTTTGCGCCATCCATTCCGCGGCGATCGCTTCAGCCACGCGCTTGTGACCGAGTCCGTAGTTGGCGGAGAGAATCGAGAGGAACATTCCGGTCACCGGCTGCGGTACGTCGCGCTCACGCCCCGCGGGCCGGTCGACGCCCCGGCCTCAGGAGCAGCACGATTCCCACGATCATGAGGAGGGCTCCCACGACCATCCAGAACCTTGACCCGGTCATGAAACTGCCGGGCAAAATGCGGATCCCTTGGAGAAACCACACGCCGCCGGCTAGAACGAGCACAATACCGAGAACCGCCTGCCCCCCGCGCATCGCGTCCCTCGCTTTCTCTCGAGCTCCCGCGGTATGAATTGTATCATGTTCCAATCGATCGACTTTTGCGAGCCGAGCGGTGTCGCGTTGAGCCGGGGCGATCCGCGCCGATGGGAAGGCTTTGACGGTGCGCAGCGTTTTCTCGTGTAGAGGGTCGACGCGTGCCGTTGGCTCTGGAGAGGTGAGGTATGAGGTTGCCCGTGTACGTCATGTCCTATCAGTGCCGCCGCTGCGGGTCGGGGTATTCGGCGGAGTGGGACCCGAATCGTCCCGGCCACGTGGAACCCGCATCGGTGTGCCCCTCCTGTGGTTCCCCCGTCCGGCTCTACCTCGGAATGGGTCAAAAATCCGAGGGCGGCGGCCGTACAACCGGATACGCGCCCTCGTCGACCGGCGCCACGGTGGCCGGCCGCGGCGCGGCCTAAGAGCGGGCAAGGAGTTTTCCCGGCCCGCCCCCAACAGTACGCCGGGGGTCGCGGAAGAGTGTGCCCCCGAGGGGGTTGGCACGGTCCATGGGCCCATCTGCCGAACCGGCGTCGCGTGATGTCTCCTTGACACGGTGACCCCACGACCGGCGGCGGGGCTGACAAGGAGCGCGATCAACGGAATCCGCGGCCGCGCCCGTCCCATCATCACGCTCCGTCATCCTGATGCCGCCATCCTTAGAAAGCGCTGCCGGGCGGTGCCGGTGGTCGATCGACGCATCCGGCAGCTCGTCGCCGACATGATCCTCAGCATGCGCCGGGCGGGCGGGATCGGGCTGGCTGCTCCTCAGATCGGCGTTTCCCTGCGCGTAGTCGTCGCCGACATCGGGACGGGCCCGATGGCGGTCGTCAACCCGCGTCTTCTCCGCCGTGGGGGGGCGCAGCGGGGGATCGAAGGCTGTCTCAGCATCCCGGGCGTCTACGGCGAGGTCAGTCGGGCGCAACGAATCGAGCTGGGGGGACGGAACGTGCGGGGGCGCCGCGTCGTGGTGCGGGGCCGCGATCTGCTCGCGCGCGTGTTCCAGCACGAGATCGACCACCTCAACGGCGTGCTGTTCACCGATCCCGGCCGCCTGATCCGGCGGCGGCGGCCGCGACGGCGCGCCCCACAGGGACGGTGACCACGGTGCGCCATTTTACCGTCGGCGAGGCCACGGCTCTCCTGCCCCGGCTCACGGAGCTCATCGGTACGGTCCGGCGATTCCGTGACAGCGCGGTGGTGCGGCGCGCGCGGATTGACCAGTTGTGGCAGCGGCTCGAGCACGGGGAACCGGTCTTGACCACCATCGGGGACGAGCAGCGGGCGCTGGATGCGCTTGGCGGCCGCCTCGTCACCACCGCCAAGGAGATCGAATCGATCGGATGCGTCTTGCGCGATCTCGATCAGGGGTTGATCGACTTTCCGTTTCGCGCGCGGGCCGGCACCGTGTTTCTCTGCTGGAAGGTGGGGGAACCCGCGATCCAGTTCTGGCACGGAACGGATGAAGGATTCGCCGGACGCAAGCCCATCGCGCAACTCCCGGTGGACCGCGTATGAGCCGTTCCCCCGGGCCCCCCTATGACCTGATCATCGTGGGCGGCGGGCCGGCGGGGTATGTCGGCGCGATCCACGCGGCCCAGCTGGGTCTTCGGACGGCGCTGGTGGAACGCGAAAAACTCGGCGGGACCTGCCTGCACGTGGGGTGTATCCCCACAAAGGTGCTCCTGTACACCGCGGAGCTCCTGGAGGAAATGCGGGCGGGGGCCGAGATGGGGATTCGCGTCTCCGATGTCCAGCTCGACTACGAGCAGCTGATGCGGCGCAAGGATCGAGTGGTCACGACGAACTTTCGCGGCGTCGAGTTCCTGATGCGCAAGAACGGGATTGCGGTGTTTCCGGGGACCGGCACCCTGCTCGGCCCGACGCGTGTGCGCGTCGCCGCCAACGACGGCTCGGAAGTCAGCCTCGAGGGCCGTCACATCCTCCTCGCGACGGGGTCGCAGCCCCGAAGCCTGCCGGGCGTCACGATCGACAACCAGAGGGTCCTCGACAACGTCGGGGCGCTGCGTTTATCCGCGGTCCCGCGCTCGCTCGCGATCCTGGGCGCCGGGGCGGTCGGCACCGAATTCGCCAGCCTCTTCGCCGCGTTCGGCACAACGGTAACCCTCATCGAGATGATGCCGACGATCCTCCCGATGGAGGACGAAGACATTTCGGGAGTCGTGGCCAAGGAGCTCGGACGTCGCGGTGTCACGATCCGGACCGGGACCGCCGTCACCGGAGTCACCGCCATAGACCAGGGCGTACGGATCGCGCTCCGCGCCGGTGAGACCGAGGACGCGATCGAGGCCGAATACGCACTGGTCGCGGTCGGCCGCGCGCCGGTGACCGACCACCTCGGGTTGGACGTCGTGGGGCTCGCGGTCGAGCGGGGCGCGATGGCGGTGGACGCACAGATGCGAACTGCGGTGCCCACGATCTCAGCCGCCGGGGACCTCATCGGGGGATTCCTCCTCGCGCACGTCGCCTACGCCGAGGCCGCGGTCGCGGTGGAGGCGATCGCCGGCCGGGAGCCGCACGCGCTCGATCCCACGCTCATGCCCCGCGCCACGTATTCCATCCCCCAGGCGGCCAGCTGCGGGCTGACGGAACGCGAAGCGCGCGAGCGGGGGCACGACGTCGGCGTGGGCCGCTTCCCCTTCGGCGCGAATGCGCGGGCGGCGATCCTGGGGCGGCGTGAGGGTCTCGTCAAGATTGTCACGGACCGCGCGCTCGGAGAGATTTTGGGTATCCATATGGTAGGGCCGGAAGTGACCGAACTGTTGCCGGAGACCGTGCTCGGGAAGTCCCTCGAAGCGACGGTGCTGGAGATCGGGCAGTCGGTGCACGCCCATCCGACGCTCTCGGAGGCCGTCAAGGAAGCGGCGCTGGCCGCGCTCGGCCGCGCGGTCCATGCGTAGGCGCCGGCCTCGCCGCCCGCTCTCCCGCGCGCGCGAGGGGAGGAGCGCCCTTCCGAAGCGGTGAAGAGTCTTCCCCGGGCGGGCGCGGGCCCCGCGCCACATCGATGAGGGAGGCTCCATGAGCGCAAAAGAGACCACGACGCGCCCCTCTGCCCGTCTGGGACAGGAGCCCACCCCCGACCAGATGCTGGAGATGTACTACTATGTCTGCCTCGCCCGCGCCGTGGACGAACGGATGTGGGCCCTCCAGCGATCGGGGAAAGCCGCGTTCGTGATCTCCGGCCAAGGACACGAGGGCGCCCAAGTCGGCGCGGTGTACGCGCTCGACCGCGAGCGGGACTGGCTGGTTCCGTTCTACCGGTCTGTGGCTGCCGTCTTGTTGAAAGGCATGCCGCCTTCCGAGATCTTTCTCATCCAGCTGGGGCGAGACTCGGACCCATCGAGCGGCGGCCGTCAGATGCCCGGGCACTACGGGCACTCCCGCCACAAGATCCTTTCCACCAGCAGCCCGGTCGCCACCCAACTGCTGCACGCGGCCGGGATCGCGTATGCGGCAAAGGCGAGGGGCACGGGTGAGGTCTGCCTGACCGAGTTCGGGGAGGGCTCGACGAGCGAGGGCGACTTTCACGAGGCCCTCAACTTCGCCTCGATCCACCGGCTCGGCGTCATCTTTCTGGTCGAGAATAACGGGTATGCAATCTCCGTCCCCCTGAGCAAACAGATGGCGGTGCCCAACGTCTCGGCCCGCGCCGCGGGGTACGGGATCCCCGGGGTGACGGTAGACGGGGGCCATGTGCTGCAGGTGTACGACGCCGCCCGACAGGCCGTCGCGCGGGCTCGCCGGGGCGAGGGGCCAACGCTGCTCGAAGTGATCGTCCCCCGGCTCACCGCGCACAGCAGCGACGACCGTCAGGAGAAGTACCGGTCGACCGAAGAGCTCGCGCATCTCCCTGAGCACGATCCCGTCCGCGTATTCACGGCGGAGCTGCGCGAGCGTGGGGTCCTCACCCCCGCCAGGGAGCAGGAGATCCGCGTCCGGATCCAGCTCGAGGTGGACCAGGGCACCGAGCTGGCCGAGGCGGCCCCGCTTCCGGACCCCGCCACCGCCACCCGGTACGTCTACTTCGAGCCGGACGCGGGGACATAACCGTGGCCGACAAGCGTTTCCTCGACGCGATCCACGACGGGCTCTCTGAGGAAATGGCCCGAGATGCCTCGATCGTGATCCTCGGCGAGGACGTGGGAAGGAAGGGGGGCGTGTTCGGAGTCACCGAAGGCTTGTACGAGGCCTTCGGCGAGGCGCGGGTGATCGATACGCCGCTGGCAGAATCCTGCATCGTCGGAGTCGCGATCGGGATGTCGGTCAACGGGCTCCGTCCTGTCGCCGAGATCCAGTTCGCCGATTTCATTCACCCCGCGTTCGATCAGATCCTCAGCGAAGCTGCCCGGTTGCGGTTTCGGTCGAGAAACGACTTCTCGTGCCCGATCGTCATCCGGACGCCGTACGGCGGCGGCGTGCACGGCGCGCTTTATCATTCGCAGTCCATCGAAGCGTTCTACGCGCACATTCCGGGGCTCAAGGTGGTCGTGCCCTACACGCCCGCGGACGCCAAAGGCCTTCTGGTGGCGGCGATCCGGGATCCGGATCCGGTCTTGTTCCTCGAGCACAAGAAGATGTATCGCTCGGTCCGAGGGGAGGTGCCCGAGTCCGAGTTCACCGTGCCGATCGGGCCGGCTGTGGTCCGACGGCCCGGGCGCGACCTCAGCATCTTTGCCTACGGACTGATGACGCATGAGGCGCTCAGGGCGGCCGGCCAGCTCCAGCAGGAGGGGATCGAGGCCGAGGTCGTGGACGTGCGGACGCTTCGCCCGCTCGACACGAAGACCATCTTGGAGAGCGTGGCGCGGACAAACCGCGCGCTCATCGTGCACGAGGACAACCGGTTCGCCGGGTTTGGCGCGGAGATCGCCGCGACCATCGCCGAAGAGGGGTTCCGATACCTCGATGCTCCCCCCACCCGCCTCTGCGGTCCCGACGTGCCCGCGGTGCCGTTTTCCCAGCCGTTTGAGGACTGGTTCATGATCTCGGCCGAGAAGATCGTCCACGCCGCGCGCGCGGTCGCCGCCTACTAACCGGCTCGAGGCCCAGAGGAGTTCGCGGATGCCCACCGAGGTCAAGATGCCCCAGCTCGGCGAGAGCGTGCACGAGGGGACGATCGGCAAATGGCTCAAGCGCCCCGGCGACGCGGTCGCGAAGTACGAGCCGCTGGTCGAGGTGAACACCGACAAGGTGAACGTCGAGATGCCGTCGCCGTTCGCGGGGGTGCTTCGGCAGATCCTCGTCGAGGAAGGCACGACGGTGGTCGTCGGCACCGCGATCGCGGTGATCGAAGAGCAGGGGGGCGCCGCGGCCCGCGCAGCCGCACCCGGGATCGCACAGCCATCGAGCCCCGCCGCGCCGCCGGCAATGGGCGACGGCGGGCGCTCCCGCGCCCCCGTGCCGCCGGACACCCGATCGCAGGCCCCGCGGCTGACCCCGCTTGTCCGGCGCTTGGCCGAGGAGCATCGGCTGAGCCCCGAGGAGCTGGCGTCGATCCCGGGCAGCGGAGAGGGCGGCCGGATCACCAAGGATGACGTGCTGCGGCACATCGAGACCCAACGCGCATCGCCCCGATCACAGGCGCCGGCCGCCCCGTCCCCGTCCGCGACTCGCGCGTCCTCCCCTGGGGGGGACAGGCAGGGCGCGGCTCAGGATGAGCTTCACCGGTTCTCGCCCGTGCGCCGGGCCATCGCCGAGCGCATGGCGCAAAGCAAACGGGAGATCCCCCACGCTTATGGGACGATCGAGGTGGACCTCACCGCGCTGGTGCGGCACCGGGAGGCGCATAAGGCGACCTGGCAGGCCCGGGAGGGTGTCAACGTCTCCCTCACCGCGTTTCTCGTGCGGGCGGCCGCCCGAGCGCTCAGGGCGTATCCGATGGTGAACGCCACGTACACGCCGGAAGGCATCCTCTACAAGCACGCGATCCATTTCGGCGTGGGCGTCGCGATCCCCGACGGGTTGATCGTGCCCGTGATCAAGCATGCGGACCAGAAGGGCGTCGTGGGCCTGGCCGCCGAGATCGCGCAACTCGCCGAGCGCGCGCGCGACGGAAAGCTCACGCTCGACGACGTCTCGGGCGGGACATTCACGCTGACGAACCCGGGCGTGTTCGGGTCGATCACCTCCATGCCGATCATCAACTATCCACAGGCGGCGATCCTGGCCGCGGACGCGATCGTCCGGCGGCCGGTCGTCGTCGGCGAGGGGATCGCGATCCGCGACGTGATGCATCTCGGGATCGCGTTCGACCACCGCGTCTTCGACGGGGCGGTGGCGATGCGGTTCCTCAACCATATCAAGCAGCAGCTCGAGGGGTTTGCCCCGGCGGGGGAGTCTCCCGAGTTTTAGCCTCGGCGGGAGACAGGGCGGCGACGACAATGAGTCTGGATCGACGGCCGGAGTGGTTGAAGGTAAGGCTCCCCACGGGCCCCAACTTTCGGGAGCTGGTCGGCATCATGCGGACCCAGGCGCTGCACACGGTCTGCGAGGAGGCCCGCTGTCCCAACATCGGCGACTGCTGGGAGCGGCGGACGGCGACGTTCCTCATCCTCGGGAATGTCTGCACGCGGCACTGCGCGTACTGCGCGATCGCTCACGGCCTCCCCACCGAGTTGGACGTGCAGGAGCCGGAACGCGTGGCGGCGGCCACATCCGCGATGGGCCTGCGCCACGTCGTCATCACCTCGGTGGACCGGGACGATCTGCGGGACGGAGGGGCCGCGATGTTTGCCCGGACGATCCGGCTGATCCGGGAACGCCACCCCCGGTGCTCCGTCGAGGTGCTGATCCCGGACTTCAAGGGGGATGCGGACGCGCTGCGCACCGTGCTCGACGCCGGCCCCGACATTCTGAACCACAACATCGAGACCGTCCCGCGGCTGTTTCGGGCCGTGCGCGCCGGCGGGAACTTCCGCAGGTCGCTCGATCTGCTCGCCCAGGCGAAGGCGCAGGCCGGGCGTTGGGTGACGAAGAGCGGGATGATGGTGGGCTTAGGGGAGACCTGGGACGAGGTGCTGGCGACGATGCGGGCCCTTCGGGATGTCGAGTGCGAGATCCTCACGATCGGACAGTACCTGAGCCCGGGAAAGGATTACCATCCGATCGCCCGTTATTACCGTCCCGAGGAGTTCGCCGCGCTCAAACACGAGGGGGTCTCGATGGGATTCCGCCACGTCGAGTCCGGGCCGCTCGTGCGCAGCAGTTACCACGCCGATGAGCAGGCGGTCGGGGCGGGCGCGATTCCTGCGGCGCCGTGACGAGACGCTAGGTTCCGACCGGCGCCTTCTGCTTGGTGTGCACGTCCTGTGAGCTGCTGTGGCCCGGGAAGACGCTCGCCTTCGGGTTCAGGTACGCGGTGGCGTTGTTGATCGCGGTCGCGGCCTCGCCAAACCCGGTCGCGATCAGCTTGACTTTGCCCGGGTAGGTGACGACATCCCCCGAGGCGTACACGCCTCGCACGTTCGTCTCCATCCGCGTGTTGACCCGGATGCTGTCGTGTTCCAGCTCGAGGCCCCATCCCTGGATCGGCCCGAGGGTGCTCAAAAACCCCAGCGAGGCGATCACCGCATCCACCTCGAGCGACTCTTCAGTGTTGGTCTTGTTCTGGTAGATGACCGCCCGCTCGACCTGCGTTCCGCCCTCGAGACGGCGCAGCTCGTAGAAGGTCTTCACCTGCACGGGCGACGTGTGAAGCTTTTGCACCGAGTCCTCAAACGCCCGGAACTGGTCGCGGCGGTGGATCAAGGTGATCGACCGGGCGATTCCGATGAGCCCGAGCGCCCAGTCGACGGCGGAGTCCCCACCGCCGACGATCAAGACGCGCTTGTCCTTGAAATCCTGAAAGCTGCGGACGAAGTAGTACAGTCCCCTGCCTTCGAATCCATCGATCAGCGGATTCTTGAACGTCTTGGGGTGAAAGGCCCCGATGCCCGCGGTGATCAGGACCGTCCGCGTCGCGTGCATCGCTCCCTCCGAGGCGAGATGAATCGTGCCATCGGGCTGCGCCGTGAGCGTCCCCACCGTCTCGCCGAGGCACACGGTCGGCGTGTACTGCATCGCCTGCTCCGCGAGGTTGTCGACCAGCTCGCGGCCCAGGATCTTGGGGAACCCCGCCACATCGTAGATCCACTTTTCCGGGTAGAGCGCGGTGACCTGGCCGCCCAGGGCGCCGAGGCTCTCAATGATCTTGGTCCGGAGCGCGCGAAACCCGGAGTAGTACGCGGCGTAGAGCCCCACCGGCCCGCCGCCGAGGATGGTGACGTCGAACACATCCGCTGGCATTTCTCAGATCCTCCGCTCGGTACGCGTTCCCATCGGTACGCGTTTCCACTTCTACTATGCCCTACGTCGGGGCGGCCCGGTCAGATTGGGCCACGGGACATTATACACCCTGCCGGGCACGTTTTCGGGATGCCGGGGCGCCTCCCCGCCCGACCCCCCACGCCGTGGGAAGTCCGGGGGGCGTCCGCGCGTTCTCCTTTCTTGACAGGGTATGGGGCTGGCCCTATCGTTGGGACGTACACGACTTGGGACCACGCGGGCCGGATCCCAAGATGGAGGAAGATCGATGGCGACGACAAGAGTAGCTGAGGCGCGGGCGCAGGCTCCGCGGCTCACCGAGACGCAGATGGAGCGCTACTCGCGCCAGATCATTCTGGAGGAGATGGGCGTCGAGGGGCAGGCTCGGCTCCTCGAGAGCAAGGTCTTGATCATCGGGGCCGGCGGGTTGGGGTCCCCAACGGCGCTGTACCTCGCGGCCGCGGGCGTGGGGACGATCGGGATCGTGGACGGCGATCAGGTGGACTTGACGAACCTGCACCGGCAGATCCTGCACGCTACATCGGCCCTGGGCCGGCCCAAGACCGAATCGGCGCGGAAGACGCTGGGGGAACTGAACCCGGACGTGACTGTGGTGCCGTATCAAACGGTGCTCACGAGCGCGAACGCGCTGGACGTGCTTGCCCCCTACGACGTCGTGATCAACGGCAGCGACAACTTTCCGACGCGCTACCTGGTGAACGACGCCTGCGTCCTGCTCGGCAAGCCGCTCGTGGATGCCAGCATTCTCAAGTGGGAAGGCCAGGCCACGACGTTTCTGCCGGGCCGCGGCTGCTACCGGTGCCTGTTCCCGACCCCGCCCCCACCGGGAGCGGTGCCGTCTTGCGCCGAAGGCGGCATTCTCGGGGCGCTGTGCGGCTTCATGGGGAGCCGGCAGGCCCTCGAGACGTTGAAGGTGCTGCTGGGCGTCGGAGAGACCCTGGCGAACCGGTTGCTGATCTTCGACGCCCTCGAGGGGGAGACGCGCGTCGTGCGCTGGAACCGGAACCCGCAGTGCCCCGTGTGCGGCGACCAGCCAACGATTCGCGCGCTGATCGACTACGAGCAGTTCTGCGGCATGCCGGCGCACGACCGCCCGGCGACCCCGGCGCAGGCGCCGGTCCCGCAGGTCTCGCCCGAGGAGGCGAAGACCTTGCTCGATCGCGGCGGGGTGCAATTGGTGGACGTCCGCGAGCCCTGGGAGTACGATGAGGCGCACATCCCGGGCTGCCGGCTGATCCCGTTGGGCGACGTGCCGGTGCGGCACGGAGAGATCGACCGGGAGACACCGGTTGTGGTCTACTGCAAATCCGGAGGGCGGAGCGCCAAAGCGGTGACATTTCTTCGTGAGCAGGGATATGCGAAGGCGCTCAACCTCAGCGGTGGGATCCTGGCCTGGATGAACGCCCAGCTTCCTACCGAATAGCCGGGCCGGTTCGGATACCGTACCGAGTGTCGAGGGGGAGTGGCCGTGGGCCACTCCCCCTCATGACGTTTCGCGGGTGGACCGGCTACATATGCGCTCCCATGCCGGTCATCGTCAGGGTCGTCACGACGTTCATGTTACTCAGTTCGGTGTACTCCAGCTTCACGAGGTCTCCGGGGTGCAGCCGCGTGAGCGGGATGGCACCGTTCTGCCAGATGAGCCCTCCGCCCGGGATCACGATCACGGTCACCGGATGCGCCATCATCATATGATCGCCGGCCGCGGGATGCTGCATCGCCGTGCCCGCCTCGGGATGCTGCATCATAGCCCCCGACTCGGCCGGGGTGATCTCGATAATCCCCTGGCAGGTCTGCGGCGTGCTCCCGCAGGAGACGAAGCGCACGCGAGTCACCACGCCCTCGAGCGCCTTTCCGTGCATCATCATCTACGTCATGCGGGACCATTTGCTGGGCCTGCGCCCACCCCGGCCCCAGGACAGCAGTGGCGATCATCACGACACCCAGCGCGACGGCTTTCATCCACGTCACCTCCTTCGTTTGATCAGGTGCTCACCCTCGAGCGTATGAGGCGGGCGTGCAGATTTGATAAAGACCCGTCGATCCCCCATGCGTCCGCGATCGCGTGCGTCCGCAGGCGGGATCCTTCGGGATCGGACGAAAATGAACGAAAAGCGCATGCCCTTCCCGGCCATCACATGCCGATGCGTTCCACGGGCATTTTCGTTTGACAAAGCCCGCCGGCGACGGATAAAATAGGGTTGGGCCGCGCAAAGCGTTGCCCCATTGAGACGAGGTGATTCTCTGTGTCCATCGAGGTGGGCCGACCCACCGTGACCGTGTCCGACAGCGCGATTGCGAAGCTCAAGGAGATGCTCGCGGAGCAGAACGAACCCAATCTCTGCTTCCGCGTGTTTATCCAGCAGGGCGGATGCGATGGGTTTTCGTACGGCATGGCGTTCGATTCGCCCGATGCGGACGACGAGATCATTGAGCGAGGCGGAGTGCGCCTCCTCGTCGACAAGACCAGTTCGCGTCTTCTTCGGGGCGCGGAGATCGATTACGTCGCATCGGTGACAGCCACAGGGTTTGCGATTCGCAACCCGAATGCCGTGTCCACCTGCGGGTGCGGCCACTCGTTCAAGACCGCGGACGACCACGGGCAGGCGGACCCCTGCGGCGAGGAGGATCACGAGCATGGATCAACAGACTAGCCAGGCGACCGCGGAGACCTCCGACCTGCACGCGCGGGTCGAGAAGGTCCTCGACCAGATCCGGCCCTATGTCCAGCAAGACGGCGGCGACCTCGAGTTGATCGACGTCGTCGACGGGGTCGTGCAGATCCGGCTGGCCGGGTCATGCGTCGGCTGCATGTACTCGATGATGACGCTCCAAGCCGGCGTCGAGCGGATGCTCAAGGAGCAGGTCCCCGAGATCAAGGCAGTCGAGTCGGCGCCCTTTTAGCTATCGCGACCGCGGGCGCACGAGAGGAACCCTGAGCCTCTCACATGTAGCGCGTGAGAGGCTTTTGCTTTCGGAGGATGTGACGGGGAGGCGACCGGGCGTGCGCTTCGAGTACAGCGAGGAACAGCGCCTGATCTGGGATACGGCACGCGCGTTCGCAGCCCGGGAGTTACGCCCCCATGCGCGCGCGTGGGACGCGGAGGGAACATTTCCGACCGCGCTGATCCCCAAACTGGCGGAACTCGGCTTCCTCGGGATGACCATTCCCCAAGAGTACGGCGGTTCGGGCCTCGACACGGTCAGCCTGGCCCTGGCGATCGAGGCGATCGCGTGGGGGGACGGCGGCGTCGCGCTCACCGTCGCCTCCCACAACTCGCTCTGCTCGGGTCACATCGTGCTCGCGGGGACCGACGCGCAGAAGCGAACCTACCTGCCCCGCCTCGCGTCCGGCCAGGCCCTGGGGGCGTGGGCATTGACCGAACCGGGCTCGGGCAGCGATGCCGCAGCGCTCGCCACACGCGCGGTGCGGCGCGGCACCCGATGGGTGCTGAACGGCACCAAGGTGTTCGTGACGCAGGGCAGCCTGGCCGGGGTGTATGTGATCATGGCCCGGACCGATCCGGAGGCCGGATCTCGGGGGATCTCGGCGTTTCTCGTAGAGCGCGGGACCCCGGGGCTGCGCGTCGGGAAGCACGAGGACAAACTCGGGGTCCGGTCGAGCGACACCGCCGAGGTCGTTCTGGAGGATTGCGAGGCGGCCCCGGATGCGATGCTCGGCGCGCCGGGCGACGGCTATCGGGACGCGCTGCGCGTGCTGGAGGGGGGCCGGATCGGGATCGGCGCGATGGCGCTCGGGCTCGGTCGGGCCGCGCTGGAGGCATCGATCGCCTATGCCAGCGAGCGGCGGGCGTTCGGCCGGACGATCGCCGGGTTCCAGGCGATTCAATGGATGCTGGCGGACATGGTCACCGAGCTCGACGCCGCCGAACTGCTCGTGATGGAAGCCGCCTCACGAGCGGCGGCCGGGCTGCCCCACCGGCAGCACAGCTCGATGGCGAAACTGTACGCGTCGGAGGCGGCCTCTCGGGCGGCCTCCAAGGCCGTGCAGATCCACGGAGGCTATGGATTGATCAAGGACTATGTGGTCGAGCGGATCTACCGCGACGTGAAGCTCTGCGAAATCGGAGAGGGGACCTCCGAGGTGCAGCGGATGCTGATCGCGCGCGAGGTCCTAGTCTAAGGCGGGTTGGAGGCGCAGCGCGTGAAGACGACGGTTGTAGGAAGCTATCCGAAGATTCCTGATCCCCCGGCTCCGGGGCGGTGGCGCACAAGCGTCGAGAAGCTCCAGCGGGGCGAGATCACCGCGGAGGACATGCGCCGCGTGGAGGAAGAGGTCACGGCGGAAGTGCTCGCGGAGATGGATCGCGCGGGGATCGACATCGTGACGGACGGGCAGATTCGGTGGGAGGACGGGCAGACCTATTTCACACGCGGCCTCGCGGGGTTCTCGATCAACGGCCTGCAGCGGTACTTTGACACGAACGTGTATTTCCGGCAGCCCATCGCGATCGGGGAGACCGCGTGGCGCGCGCCCATCAGCGTCGCCGATTACACGTTTGCCGCGGCCCGCAGCCAGCGGCCGGTCAAGCCGGTCGTGAGCGGCCCGTTCACCCTGGCCGTCCTGAGCCGGGATGAGTTCTACGGGAACCAGGACCAGTTCGTCATGGCCCTGGCTTCTTCTCTCAACCAGGAACTCCGGGCACTGGCCGCCGCCGGCGCGCCGGTGATTCAGGTGGACGAGCCCGGCCTGCTGACTCATCGCGACCGATTTCCTCTCTTCCGGCGCGCCATGGACGTGTTGTGGGACGGGGTGACCGCGGAGCGGGCGCTGTATACTTATTTCGGGCCCGTGGACGGTTTGTACCCGGCGATCCTCGACCTCCCGGTCGATATCCTCGGTCTCGACTTCGTCGCTGGCGCCCAAAACTGGGACGTGCTGCGGAAGGCGAAGTTCACCAAGCAGCTGGGCCTCGGCATCGTGGATGCGCGGAACACCAAGATGGAGACGCCCGAGGCGGTCGCCGACGCATGCCGCCGGGCCGCCGAGATCGTCCCAGCGGACCACCTGCACGTGGGGCCGAGCGCGGGGCTCGAGTTCCTGCCGCGAAAAGTGGCCCAACGGAAGCTAGAGGTCCTGGCGGCGGGCGCCCGCCGGTTCCGGGAGGGAGCCGCATGACGGAGCAGATCCTACTCACCACGACGGTAGGCAGTTTCCCCAAACCGCCCTATCTAGTAGAAGCCCGGCGGAAGCACGCGCGCAAGCAGATCGATGCGGGAGAGTTTCGGGACCTCGAGCGGCGGGCCACGGAGGAGTGGATCCGGCGCCAGGAGGAGATCGGGGTCGACATCCTCGTGGACGGCGAGATGTACCGCGGGGACATGGTGGCCTACTTTGCGGACCAGATGGACGGGTTCGCCATCCCCGGGATCGTGCGGTCGTATGGGAATCGATACTACCCGAAGCCCGCGGTCGTGGCGCCGGTCGGGCGGCGCGGGCCCATCACCGTGGAGTGGTGGTCGTACTCGCAGAGCCTGACCTCCCGGCCGGTGAAGGGGATGCTGACCGGGCCGTACACGATCGCCGAGTGGTCGTTCAACGAGCATTACCCCACCCGCCGCGAACTGGTGCTCGAACTCGCCCGCGCGATCCACGATGAGGCCGTCGACCTCGAACGCGCGGGGGCTCGGTACATCCAGATCGACGAACCCGCCATTCACACCAGGCCGGATGCGGACTTCGACCTGGCCGTCGAAGCCATGGAGATCGTCACGAAGGGGCTGAAGGCGTATACGATCTCACACGTCTGCTATGGGGATGTCCCCCGCATCTACCCGGCGATGCTGCGCCTCGCAGTGGACCAGCTGGACCTCGCGCTCAAGAACGAGGAGTACGCGCTGCTGGACACGTTCAAGTCTCCGAAGTTCACCAAGGACATCGGGCTCGGCGTCCTCGACGCGCACAGTCATCGCACGGAGACGCCTGAAGAGGTCGTGGACGGAATCCGCCGGACGCTCAAGGTGATCCCGCTGCCTCAAGTCTACGTGACGCCGGACTGCGGCCTCAAGACCAGGACGATCGATGAGACCGTCGCGAAACTCACCTCCATGGTGGAAGGCGCCCGGCGCGTTCGGGAGGAGCTGGCCCGATAGCCGCGACGCCCACGGCCATCGCGGTCGAGGCACGGCGGGTCGTCCGCGCGTCCCCCGACCGGGTTTTCGCACACATCGGCCGCGCGGAATATCTTCCCCGATATGGTGCGCCGCTCTGGATGCTGGCGGAACCGGTCGAGAAGCATCGAAGCGCGCACGTCATCACGCTGACCGGTTACCTGATCGGCCTGCCGGTTGAGTCGGTTCTCCGAATCGCCCTCCACCCCCCCCACGCCATGGAGTTCAAACAGGTTCGCGGGACGCTTCGGGGGCTCAGCGGGTCCTTCGCGCTCGCCAGCGTCGAGGACGGGACCGAGGTGCGCTACCGCCTCGAGGTCGATCCGGGGATCCCCATGATTTCAGACGAAGCGGCCCGGCAGTTTCTCACCCAGTTTGTGGAGCGGATGCTCGACCGGATCAAGTTGGCGGCAGAGCGCAAGGCGCCGGCCCGCCGGGTCGACCGGGTTGCCGCCGCACCCGCGGGACTGGAACCCGAGGAGGATGATGCGGAGCCGACCCCGGCGGCGGTTGCCCCGGCGGCGCCGCCGCCGGAGGCGCCTGCGTCACCTCCGGGGTCTGATGCGAGACCATCGACCGAGCCCACACGGTCCGGCAAGCGCCGCCGGCGGCGCCGGCGCCGCGGTCGCGGACGGGCGCCCGGATCGCCGGGGCAGGGACCCTCTCCCGCTTGTTAGCCCCGCGAAGGCCGCGATCCACGCACAAGCATCTTCAGTGGGGACCTTCGATGGGAGGAGTGCAGGCGTCAAAACTGAAGTCTCAAATGACGTGACAGACGCGACGACCGTTCCAACGCCACCCCGTCGGCCCCCCGATACCGCGGTGCTCCTACGGCTCTCCCAGGGCAAGGGCGAATTGACCGGGGCCGTACGCGCCCTCGATGCGGCAAACGCGGATCTTCAGTCAAAACTCGCATCGATGAAGACGAACCTGGCACAGCAATTCGAACTCTGTCTCAACGGGTCGCTGGGTTTTTGGATATCCTTGGGGCTGCTCGCGGGATGGTCGCGGCACAACCGGGTGGCGGCCGCCGGTCCCTAGGCGGCACTTCCCTTGACACCCCCGGAGGGCCGGTGTTACGCTACTTATGAAAGTGATAATTACTCTCAACCGCCCGCGGCCAGGACGCCCACGGCCCAGTTCCCAGTGCAAGGCTTTCTGCACCCGCCCGGTGTGAGGAGGAGCCCGTGTTTGCCCGAAAGTCGGCCGTCAGCAAGGAAGCGGTGATGGACGTCCTTCGCGACGTCATGGACCCGGAGCTCCACCGCAGCATCGTGGAGCTCAATATGGTCAAAGACATCGTAGTCCACGACGGGACGGTCCGGGTCGACGCGCTGCTCACGATCAGCGGGTGCCCGCTGCGGGAGACGATCATCGAGTCCATCAAGACCAAGGTTCAGACGCTACCCGGCGTGGCGCAGGTGGATGTGCATCTCGGGGTGATGACCCAGGAGCAGCGCCAGGCGCTGATCGGCCAGCTGCGGCCCGGGCCGCAGAAGCAGTCTCCCTTGCTGTCGCCGACCTCCACGACGCGCATCCTCGTCATCGCCAGCGGAAAGGGTGGGGTCGGCAAGTCTACGGTGACCACGAATCTGGCGGCGGCGCTTGCGCGGCGAAAGCGGATTGTGGGCATCGCCGACGCCGACGTCTACGGCTACAGCATCCCGCACATGCTGGGGGTCAAGGGGCGGCCGACGGTCATCGACCAGATGATCATCCCGCTGGAACGCGAGGGCATTCGCGTCATGTCGATGGGCTTCATGGTCGACGAGAACGAGGCGGTGATCTGGCGTGGGCCGATGCTCCACAAGGCCGTGACCACGTTCCTGAGCGAGGTGTACTGGAGTGACACGCAGGACCTGCTGATCGATCTTCCGCCGGGCACCGGCGATGTCTCGTTGACCATCGCGCAGACGTTGCCGAGGGCCGAGATGCTGATCGTGACCACCCCGCAGCCGGCGGCGGCGAACGTCGCGTACCGGGCGGCCCGCATGGCGGAAAAGGTCAACATGCCGGTCGTCGGGGTGGTCGAGAACATGTCCTACTACCTGAGCGCTCCCGGCGCCGAGCCGTCGTACATCTTTGGGCAGGGCGGGGGCGCGCGGCTCGCGGAGATGATCGGCGCTCCGCTGCTGGGATTGATCCCCCTCGACCCGGCGATCCGCGAGGGAGGCGACCGTGGGCAGCCGGTGGTGCTCACCGACCCCGACGCGCCGTCGGCGCAGGTGTTCGTGCAGATCGCGGATGCGCTCCTCAGAGGGCACGCGTAACCCCGCATTTTGGACGCCGTGAGTACGATGACCCCGGCCCCAGTGAACGGCGAGATCGAGAACTTCGTGCGGCCCCAGACGTTTCCGTTGGGCGGCGGCGGCGCAGTGTCCGAATCGCCGCAGGGCTCCCCGGGAGAAGCGGGGAAGTTAGTAGGCCGTAGAGAGTGACACGATAGAATCGGGTGAACCGCGAGGATGGCGCCTCACGAGGGCGCAGAAGATCCGCGCGGAACGCCCGGCCTCAAGCGGGGGTGAGAAGGGCGTGGCAAAACGGATCAACGACATGACGATCAGGCTCGGAGGCGAAGCGGGGCAGGGCGTGGAGTCCGGCGGCGCGGGTTTCGCGCAGGCGCTCAGCCACGGGGGGCTCTGGCTCCATACCTACACCGAGTATATGTCCCGGATCCGCGGCGGGCTCAACTTCTTCCAGATCCGGGTCGCCGATCACCCATTGTGGGCCCACACCGAGGGTGTCCATGTCCTGCTCGCGTTCAGCCCCGAGGCGGTGACCAACTACGGGCCGCACATCGTGGAGGGCGGCGCGCTGATGTTCGACGATACCCTGAAGTTCGACCACGACGCCGTGACCCGCCGCAACGTGCAACTGTTCAGCATGCCGCTCACGAAGATCGCTCAAGACCTCGGCGGCAACAAGATCATGGCCAATACCTGCGGTCTGGGGGCGCTCGCCGGGATTATCGAATACCCCTTCGAGTTCGTGGCGGACGTGATCAGGCGGAACTTCATGCGCAAGGGTGATGCGGTCGTCCAGGGCAACCTCAAAGTCGCCGAGGAAGGGTACAAGGTGGGCCGGGACAAGTACGCCGGGTCGTTCGACTGGAAGGTCTCGCCGCTGGGGGAGCGCCCCGACCGGATGCTGCTCAACGGGAACCAGGCCATCGGGATGGGGGCGGTCGCTGCGGGCTGCCGGTTCATGTCGGGGTATCCGATGACTCCGGCGAGCTCAATCCTCGAGTACATCGCGAGCCACGCCAAGAAGTTCGACATCGTCGTCAAGCAGACCGAGGACGAGATCGCCGCCATCTTGTTCGCGATCGGCGCCGGCAATGCGGGCGCGCGCGCGCTGACGGCCACGAGCGGGGGCGGGTTCTCGCTCATGGTGGAGGCGCTCGGGCTGGCCGGCATGGCCGAGGTTCCGGTGGTGATCGTGGAGGCGCAGCGGCCCGGCCCGTCGACCGGGATGCCGACGAAGACCGAGCAGGGAGATCTGCTGTTTGCCCTGTTCGCGAGTCAGGGCGAGTTTCCGCGGATCGTCCTGGCCCCGGGCACCCAGGAGGAGTGCTTCCACACCGCCGTGCGGGCATTCAACCTGGCGGAGAAGTGGCAGTGTCCGGTGATCGTGATGACCGAGTTCTACCTCACCACGATGATGCGGACGCTGATGCCCACCGAGTTTCCGATCGAGCGCGTGCAGATCGATCGAGGGGAGCTGCTCACCGCTGAGCAACTGGACCGCCTCGGCGAACCCTACTTGAGATACCGCGATACGCCGAGCGGCATCTCGCCCCGCGCGCTCCCCGGCCATCCGAAAGCGGTGCATCAGGCGTGCAGCGACGAGCACGACGAGTACGGCCATTTTGAGGACGAGGATCCGGCGAACCGGCTGAAGATGGCCGGGAAACGGTGGCGGAAGTTCCAGAACATCGTCGAGGATCTCCACGAACCGACGCTCTACGGGCCCGAAGGGGCCGGGATCACCCTGATGGGGTGGGGGAGCACCTACGGGGCGATGCGGGAGGCCGTCGATCTGCTGAACGCCAGCGGAACGCGAACCAACCTCCTGCACTTCGTCGACATCTGGCCGTTCCCGGAGGCGAAGGCGACCCCGCTGATCGAGGCGGCGCGCCAGCTCGTGGCCGTGGAAGGCAACCAAAGCGGCCAGTTCGCCCACCTGGTGCGGGCGATGACCGGCCGCCGGGCCGATCGCATGATCCTGAGGTGGGACGGCCGGCCGCTCAGCCCCGAGTACATCATCGAGAAGCTGGAGGAGGCCAAAGTTCATGCTTGATGTCAAGACCTTCAACAACCCGATCAAGGTCACGTGGTGCCCGGGGTGCGGGGACTACGGGATCCTGAACGCCGTTAAGAGCGCGCTGGCGCAGCTCGAGATCCACCCGCACGAGGTGATGTTCTTCTCGGGCATCGGCTGCGGGAGCAAGCTGCCGGACTACATGAACGCGAACGCGTTCACGACGATCCACGGTCGGGCCCTCCCGGTCGCCATGGGCACCAAGCTCGCGAACCACGACCTGAACGTGATCTGCATCACCGGCGACGGGGACGGGTACGGCATCGGGGGGAATCACTTCCTCAACATCATGCGGCGGAACCCCGACATCGTCCATATCGCCGAGAACAACATGGTCTACGGCCTGACCAAAGGGCAGTACGCGCCCACGAGCGAGCGGGGGTTCATCACCAGCACCACGCCCGAGGGGAGCATCGAGATCGCGTTCAACCCGCTCACGACCGCGATCAACGGCGGCGCGTTGTTCGTGGCGCGCGGGTTCTCAGGCGATCCCAAGCACCTGGCCAAGCTGATCATGGCGGCGATCCAGCACAAGGGGTACGCGCTCGTCGACGTGCTCCAGCCGTGCGTGATCTACAACAAGATCAACACCTATGACTATTATCGAGAGCGCGTGTACAAGCTCGAGGAGGCGGGGCATAACCCCGCAGACCGGGACGCCGCCTGGCACAAGGCGCAGGAGTGGGGGGAGAAGATCCCGATCGGGATCCTCTACCAGGTCGAGGGCCAGCCAACCTACGAGGAACAGGTCTCGGAGCTCAAAGCCGGGCCTATCGCCAAGCGGACCCTCCAGCCGCTCACTCGTGCGCAGGCGGACGCGCTCCGGCGGGAGTTCTTCTAATAAAGCGGGTGGATCCCGCCTCCGCATCCGGCGGCTGATGTGATGCGGGCGCTCGCCGCCACCCTGGGCGTGCTCGCCGGGATGTGGTGGTTGGGGATCGGTGCGGTCGCCGCGCCGCCGTCCTCGGCCCCCGCGAGCGTGAACGCCGACGACGTGCGGATCGACAACAGCGGGACCACGCTTGTGGCCACCGGGCACGTGGCCGTCGTCTACGGGACCCTCCGCGTCGCGAGCGACGCCCTGCGGATCTACCGGCCGAAGGGCACCGCGACGTTTACCGGGCACGTCGCCGTCACCGACGAGAGGGGACGGGCTTCGGCGCAGGTGGCGATGATCACGGTGGTCAACGAGTCACGGGTGACCGAGATCGTGCTCACCGGCGGCGCCTCGGTTGAGACCCGCTCGTACGCGCTCCTGGCCGACCGCATTGTCGCCGACCGGCAGCACAACCGTCTGACCGCCGCCGGGCACGCGACCGCGTTCTCCCAGCCGGACCTGATCGTCACCGGCGCGCTGATCACCTATGAGGACGACCCGCAGCACGCGGTCGTTCGCGGGGAGGGCGCGACCCCGGCGACGATCCAGAACCGGGACGGGCGGATCCGGGGAACCCGGATCGATGTGTCTAGGAAGAGCGGGCAGGCGCTGGTGACCGGCCCCGTCGACGCGGAGATCTACGATGCCTCGGTGACAGGGGCGGACGCGACGATCGACCTCGCCCGGGCCACAGCGGTGTTTACCGGCCACGTCACCGTCTCCCGCCAGCAGGGACGGCTGCTCGCCGACCGGTTGACGGTGTATTACCGGGTGAAGCGATTCGTCGCCGAGGGCGCGACCCGCATGACCTTCAGCGATCGAGACGATTCCTCGTCCCCATAGGATGGGGCTGGTCACCCGCTGGTTGGCGGCGGTTGCGGCCGCCGTCGTCGTCTTTGAAGGGCTCGATGCGCTTGCCGCCATGGGCGGCGGCGTGGCGTGGGTGACCCTTGCGTCTCCCGTCGTCGCCGGTGCGATGGCGGCTTGGTGGGCAGGCGGGGGCGCGGCCCCCCGGCTCTTGGCCTCGGCGGCTACGGCGTGGGCGCGCATCGGCACGGACCGGACCATCGGCCTCATGCACGGCGTGCGTCATTCGCTCGAGGTGGAGGTCGTCGTGGCCGCGGTCTTCGGGGTACCGTGGATGGGGATGGCGCTCGCCGGGGGGATCGCGGTCCTGCTCGTCCTCCGCAGACGCCGCTACGGCAGTTCGCCGCGCGTGACGTAGTTGTACACGGTGCGATCCTTGTAGGCGAGGGCAAACTGCACCGCCGCGTCGCGTGTGCGGCCGGTCCGGCTGTAGGCGGTCCCCAGCAAGTACCGGATCGCACTGTTGCCGGGATCGAGCCGCACGCTGCTCTCCCATTGCGCGATCGTGTTCTTGGCGTCCTCGCGGTCCGCGTAGACATACCCGAGATATCCGTGGTTCATGGCGTTGCGCGGATCCTGCCGCGTGATCTCCAGAAACTCTTGCAACGCCGTGTGGTGATCGCGTTCGACGAACCACGATGCGAACCCCAACTCGTAGCGAGCCAAGAGGTTGCCCGGATCCCGCTTGACGTTCGCCGCGGCCCCACCCATGATCTGGCGGGAGAAGGCTTCCCGGCGGGTGTCGCCGCCGATCATCCGGTCAATCTGCTTCAGTGTGTGCCACCAATCGATCAGCAGCCCTTCATGCGCATAGACCATCGCCAGCCGGAGCGCGGCCTCCGGGTCCGGTTTCGCGGCCAGCTGCGCCTTGAGGCCGGGGATCAGCGGCCGCCAGCTCTCCCCCGCGCGCTGGGCGCCGGCCGGCGTGAGCGGCAGCGTGAGCAGCGCAAAGACGCCCGCGACGATGGCCGCCACGACGCGTGTCATCGTGGACCTCCTCGGAACGCGATGCCTTCGTTACTCCGGGGCCGACAGGACCGGGATGATCAGGTTGACCAGGTCCGGGTCGAACTGCCGCCCCCCCTCGAGCTGCACGTCCGCGATCGCCTCATCGACGGTCCACGGCTTTCGGTACGGGCGGCGCTCGGTCATCGCATCGCAGCCATCGGCGATGGCTAGGATCCGGGCCTCCAGCGGGATCTGGCCTCCCGCCAGACCCTCCGGATACCCCGTCCCGTCCCAGCGTTCGTGGTGGGCGGCCACGATCGCGACGACAGCATCGTCGACCGCGAGGGCGCGCAGGAACGCCACGCCGTCGGTGACGTGCCGGACGAGGATCGCGTGCTCGTCCGGGGTGAGCGGACCGGGTTTACGCAGCAGGGACCGCGGGATCACGAGTTTCCCGACGTCGTGTACCAGCGCCGCCTGGGCGAGGGCCGCCAGCCGGGCAGGGTCGAGCGCGACCATCTGGCCGAGCTCGAGGCTCCACCGGCCCACCCGGCTGAGGTGTTCTTCCAGCTCGATCCCTTCGGAGTGCAGCAGCCGAACCAACTGCTGCGCGCCCTCGGGGAGGCTCCAGAGCGCCGTCATCAGCTCCACGGGGAGGGCGGGGCCGGCCGAGCGGGCGTGCAGCTTTTGCTCGAATGCGCCCGCCGCCGCCGTCTCGACGAGCGCGGTCGCGTCCGCCCCGTCGCTGGGCGCGAGCGCCCACCCGGCCGCGAGCCGGACCGGGTAGGGGAAGTTCGTGGCGCGCGCGACCGCGGCGCGAATCCGCTCGACGACGGCGGCCGCGCCGGCTTCGCCGAGACCCGGGGCCAGAATCGCGAACTCGTCTCCTTCCAACCGGGCGACGACGTCGTGGGCGCGCGTCGTGTCCCTGAGGATCTGCGCGATCTGGACGAGGATCCGGTCGCTGACACGCCGTCCCGCTCGCACGGTGACCTCGCGGAAGCCCTGAAGGGCGAGGTAGACGAGGGCGAAGGTGCCGTCTGCGCGCTCCGCCTGCGACAATTCCTCCGCAAGCCGCCAGTCGAGCAGCCGCCGGTTGGCGAGGCCGGTCAACGGGTCCGTGAGCGCAAGATGGCTTCGCGCCCGCCCCTCTCGTGAGACGAAGACCGTTGCCGCTTGAATGAGGACGAGCGCAGCGGCCGACGCGATCAGGGCCACCGGCGCGGGCGGGCGTCCGGTCGTGAGTCCGACCCAGAGGCTCACCACGTCGGCGGCCGCGAGCCCGGCGCACGCCGGCCAGGTGGGGAAGAGGGCTCCACCCAGCACGATCCACGGACCGTACGCGAGGGCCCCCAGGTCCACGGCGCCAACCGCAAGGCTCACGCTCAAGAGACCGAACAGGTACCCCGCGTACGAGACGATCGGGGAGATCTTGTACGCGAGCGCCAGTCCGCCGACGAGGCCTGACAGGGCCGCGGCGGCGGCGTTCCACCCTTGGTGGGCTCCCCACAGGAGCGCCATCGAATACAGGCCGGTCGCCGCGCCAACGACGAGGGGGAGGTGTCGGAGCTGATCGCTAAACAAGGGGACGGCGCGGGGGGCCGGCGCCTCGCCCGCGCCGGCGGACCCGTCGGCCCCGAGCGTCACGTCGCCGTCATCCTTCGGCGCCAATCCAAGCCTCCCCACCTACCCAGATCTCCTTCTTCCAAATCGGGACGGTGAGCTTCAGCGTATCGATGGCGAACCGTGCGGCGTCAAATGCCTCGGCCCGGTGGGGCGCCGAGACGCTGATCGCGATGCTGGTGTCTCCGACGTTGAGCCGCCCCGTCCGATGGATCATGGCCACCCGGGTCGCCGGCCACCGGGACATGATCGTCGACGCGATCTTCTCCATCTCCCGCCGCGCCAGGACTTCATATGCCTCGTACTCGAGGTGGTCGACCCGCCGGCCGCGCGCATTGTCGCGGACCACGCCCAAAAATAGCACGACCGCGCCCGCGCGAGGATCGGCGACCTCTCGCACGAGGCGGTCGAACGCGATGGGCCCGTCGGTGAGCTCGATCAGGGGCGGGCGCGCCGGTCGTTCGTCGCCGCCTCCGCCGCTCACCGGCGGGATTAACGCCACCTCGTCGTCATCGTGGAGGGGGCGACCGCCGTCCACGTACTCGTCGTTGACCGCGTACCCCGACGGTTCGGGCAGGCGCGCCAGGGCGGGATAGCGATTCACGAGCGCCGTCCACACCGCCTGTCCCCGGCTTCCGCCCTCGAGGGCGAGCTCGATTTGGGAGGCGCCCACCGCTTCGCGGTACGATGCAAAGAGCCGCACCCGCACTTTCACAGCCCCGATTGTACCATAGGCTAGGCCACGGTCTGGGCGCGCCGGCGCCGAACTGGGTAATATATGTCGTGGAACTCCTGGCCGGGCGCCGACCGTAGTAAGGAGGCGTGGCGGTGTGTTCGAGGTGATGACGAAGATGCGATTCCAATGGTTGATGCTCGCCTCCGCGGTCACTGCGCTGACGTTGACCCCGATGGTCCCGCCTATGCCGGTGCCCACCGCCCACGCCCAGCTCTTCAGCATGAGCGAGCAGCAGGAGATCCAGCTTGGACGTCAAGTCGAAGCCGAGGTCGCCAAGAAGCCGGGGTTCGTCGACGACCCAGGCCTTACCAGTTATGTGGCGGGAATCGGGTTGCGCCTCGCCCACGTCTCGGAGCGGCCCAATCTTCCCTGGACGTACCACATCGTCCGCGACAAGAGCGTGAATGCCTTCGCCGTGCTCGGCGGATTCGTGTTTGTCGATCAAGGGCTGTTGACGTTTGTGAAGTCCGAAGACGAGCTCGCGTTCATCTTGGGGCACGAAACGACGCACGTCGCGCACCGCCACGCCGTGGACCTCGCGCAGCGAGACCTGGAGGTTCAGTTCGGCGCGGTGTTGCTGACGCAATTCGTCTTCGGCGGGAGCTGGACCGCCTACCAGCTTTCGCAGATCGCCCGCGGTCTCGTGGACGCGAAGTATTCAAGGGACAAGGAGTTCGAGGCCGACCGCTACGGCGTAATTTATGCGCAGAAGGCCGGCTTCAACTCCTCCGCGGCGATCAGCTTCTTTGAACGCCTGCAGCGCCTGGACAAAACCCAGCCCGCCCTGGCGCATGCGTTTGAAGACCACCCGGACACTCCCGACCGGATCAAAGCGCTCCGGGCTCAGCTGCATCAGATGGGCTATCAAGTGGCCGGTCCCGAGGCCCCGGCGCCCGCCCCTGGGCCCGCGGTGAAGCCGTCCTCCGCCCAGACGGCGCCCCACTCTACTGTCTCCGGCGACAGGTAATGAGCGACAGGGGAGCTCCCGCCGTCCCCGAATGATCTGCGGGTGACGCCGCTCAGGATCGCCGATCCGTACGCGGCCCCTGGTCAGTACCGCAAGGCGCAGCTCCACTGCCACACGACCAATTCCGACGGGACGTTCGCTCCGCGCGGGCTGCTCGAGCGCTACCGGACCGCCGGGTACACCTTTGTCGTGTTCACCGACCACGAACGGGTGACCACGTGCGACGATCTGAACGACGGCGCGTTTCTGGCCCTCCCCGGCGCAGAGACGGCCATCGGCCGTCCATTCCGGCCGCTGGGGCCCCATCTGGGCCGGATCGGGGCGCCGGGGCGGCTTGACGTGCGCGGCGCCCAGGCTGCGATCGATGCGACCATCGCCGCCGGCGGCGTCGTCTCCCTGCACCATCCGGGGTGGACCGGGAATCTCTGGACGGGCCGGTGGATCCTCGCGGAGATGATCGCGCTCCGCGGGTATCACCTCATCGAGATCAGCAACCACCACAGTGCTTCCCGCACGGACGTGGAGCGGTGGGCCACGGTGCAGGCCGCGCGCGGTCCGGCGGCTCCCGTCGGGGGCGTGGCGGTGGACGACTTTCATCGGGAGAGGGACTTTAACACGGGGTGGGTGATGGCCAAGACCGCCGCCGTGACCCAGGAGGCATTCCTCGGCGCGCTCCGTACACGCGCCCTCGTGGCGTCCACGGGCCCCCACGCCGAATTCGGCGTCCACGACGGCACGATCGTCTGCGCGACGGACGCCCGGCGCATCCGATTCCTCGATGCGCACGGGACTACCCGGTACGAGCGGCCGGGACCCCAGGCCGCGTACGGCCCCGATGGAACCGAAGGGTTTGTACGCGTGGAGTGCGTGGGGGCCGCCGGCCGCACGGCGTGGTCGCAGGCATTCTGGATCGTGCGATGACCGCGCAGGCGGTGTATAATCGCTCCATGCATTCTCGCGAGCTCGTCCTCGTCGCGAACAGCCCGGGCGAAGTCTCGTACCTGGCGATCCCGATGGCCCGGGCCGCGAAGGGATGGGCGGCGTCCAGGGGGCTGCCCCTGACCGTGTCCCTCATTTTGCCGCCGTGTCAGTGGGCGAGCGGTCAAGAAGCCACGTTTGCCAGACAGGCGGATGTGTTCGAACGCATCTTCAACCCGCGAGAGTGTCTGGCGTTTGCGGCCCGCCTGCGGCGGTTTCCCGGCCCGGGCCCCGGATGCATCGTGCACTTCGGGGGCGACCTATGGTACTCGGCC
>DASSXJ010000034.1 GCA_035703895.1 bacterium
CGGCGGTAGACCTGGACCCAACACATGTGTCAGCAGCGGCGCTCCCACCACAACTCCTGCAGCGACCGCGATAACAATGCCCAGGTAGCCGGACCCCACGGACCGCATGGTCCGCCATCCGGCGGCACGGTCCTTCTGCCACAGATCCGTCAGCACGGGCACGAAAGCAGTGGAAAACGTCCCCCCAATCATGGAGACGAGTACCATGGGGAGCGTCAGCGCGATGTAGAACGCGTCGGTGATGGGGCCGGCCCCAAAGACGAACGCGACGACTTGATCCCGAGCGAACCCCAGCAACTTAACGCCGGCGGTCAGCACGATGAGGAGAAATGAAGTCCTGACGAGGACTCGGCCGTTCACCTCATGGCCTCCGGTGCTCGGGCTCGACCCGGGGGGGAAGGGTCAGACTGTACCACGTGCCTCGTGTGTGCATTCGTGCCCCGGAATCCGTCTCCTGCCGCAAAGCGCGGCCGCGCGATGCGCACGGGCGCGTTCTATCATCGCGTTAAGGGGTTCGACAGTCTGCAGGAAACTCTGCGGGCTTCAAGAAGCATACGCTGAGCTTCGGTGAGCCTCTTCGAGGACCTCCCGGACGTGGAACTCACAGGCGAACCATCGATCCCTTTGCTCCATCAACCAGGATGCCGTCACTGCCACCCAACGCTGAGAGGACCACACCGGGAACGCTAACCATTTCCATCGATGTTGAGCAGACTTGGGGATACTGGCCGCCTCCCCGCAGGATCATCGAAGGTGTTCTTCACGAACCCGTCATCATCGATCGACTCCTTGACCTCTTTGCACGCTACGACATTCGAGCCACCTGGGCAATCGTGGGACATCTGCTGCTCGACGCCTGTGATCGGGACTGTGCCCGCATCCATCCACCGGTCGCGTTTCCCCCGGGGGGGATCGCGTCAACCGTGGACGGCAGCAACCCGCGTGAGTGGCGTGATGCGGCGATCTCGCGCAATATGGACATCATCGAGCGGCTCCGGTGCGCCGCCCCCCCCCAAGAAATCGCCAGCCACTCTTTCAGCCACATCCGCTATGATGAACAGCGCACCGATCCGGCAGCCGTCAAGGCCGACATCGAAAAAGCGAAGCGAGTGCACGAGTTGTTCAAACTTCCGTTTCAGTCGTTTGTCTTTCCGGACAATATCATCGGGTTTCGACCGCTTCTCGCAGAGGCCGGCATTCAGGCCTACCGCGGCCGTTCTCCCCGATGGTTTGATGGGCTGCCGGCCCCCATCCATGGACATCTCCACCTTCTCACCTACATGCTCGAGGTGACGCCTTCGCCGGTGACGGTGACGATCGATGAGGCGGGCCTGGTGAACATTCCCGATAGCATGCTCCTGATTGCCCGACATGGCATGCGCCGTATCGTTCCCTCCGCGAAATTGGTGCGCATGGGGATCCGGGGACTGAATCGCGCGGTCCAACGCGGGGGGGTCTTCCACCTCTGGTTCCACCCTTCGAATTTTCTTGTCAAGATGGAGGAACAGTTGTCCGTCCTCGATCAGATCTTGCACCACGCGCAATTTCTCAGGAAATCGGGGGCCCTTGAGGTCCTGACCGTGGCCGACATTTGGGGTAGAATGATCGAGGCCAAACACTCTTCGAGCGGGCCCACGACCTGTCCCCTCCCCGCCAAGATCTCGCGGCAGAGTGGGCACACGTGAACGGCAGCCGGGAGGAAAAAATCGTGAGTCGCGCAGACACGGCGCGCTTGCCGAACGATCCGGTCTCGTACCATGACAGGGCGGCCGGGCGCTTTGCCAGCGAGTATCACTTTCTCACCTCGGATTACTTCCACTCCGCGTTTACGTATGGTCGGAAAAAGCTGGACGTGATTCTCGACGATGTCCTTCGCCAGTTCCCCAGCGCCAGCAATCTCCTCGATATCGGGTGTGGGACCGGAGAGCAGCTGAGGAAATGCCGCGAAGCGGGCCTGCGCGTGACGGGTCTCGAGCCCGCCACCAATATGCGCACGATCGCCCAAGCGGGCAATCCGGGGGTGCCCATCCTGGAGGGCGTCGTCACCGACCTTCCATTTCCGGATCGGAGCTTTGATCTCGTGCTGACCATTGAGGTGCTCCGCTATCTGGGCCACGCCGACCTGCAGCGCGCTTATCGCGAGATGCTGCGTGTCCTTAAACCAGGCGGGATGGTGTTCTTCACGATCCCGAATCGTTATGCGCTCACCGGGTTCTATCTATACGATACGGGCCGGCGGTTTCTCGCCCGCCTCACCAGGCGTACGGAACCCGTGCACTGCGAATTTGTCACCCCAGGACAGGTGCGGCGCGATCTTCGCAGGCTCGGCGCTCGAAAGATCACGTTCCGGGGGAGCGTGGTCCTCCCGATCCGCCCGCTCTATCGCGTGAACAACATCTGGGGAGCGCGCACCGCTCGTTGGTTGGAACCACTGGACGATGCCCTCTCCAGTCAGGCGTGGACGACTCCCTTTGCCGCACGGTTGGTCGTGATGGCATCGGGTCCAGGACCGGACCAGCCTTGATGAGCACGACATCGACGCTCAAGGTTGATCAGATCCGAGGGGTGGGTCGCACTGCCGCTTAATGTTTCTCCGGTTTGGACCTACCTGGGAGCAGGGCTGATTGTGATCGGAGCCCTGGGCGGGGCATGCGTGGTCGTGGCTGCGGGGCCGCGATCTCTACGCGTTGCGGCTTTCGTCTCGCTCCTCTGCCACCTGGTACTCCTCGGCGTGATCGCGGTCGTGGGGTATGGGTTCTTCCATGTCGATGATCCCGCAAACTACGATCGCGTCGCTGTCTGGCTGGCCGGGCAGTGGCGGCAGGGCGTGGTCCCGGACCTCAGCAAGACGCAGTGGTTGATCTCGTCGTTCGGATACTATTATTGGATTGCTGCGCTCTACCAATTGTTTGGACACCATCCGTTGATCGTCCAGCTGGCCAACGTGATCTTCGCCCTGGCGGTAGGCACCCTGACCTTTCGAATTGCCAAGCGTCTCGCCGCCACCGACCACGTCGCTTGGCTGGCGGCCGTCGCGGCGCTCTTCTACCCGACGCTCGCCATCTGGTCGGTGATGATGCTCAAGGATATATTCGCAGGATTCCTTCTGCTGGCTTGCATTGAACTCACGTTCCTGGCGTGCGAGCGTCCGGCGTGGTGGCGCTGGTTCGCGCTGGCAGCGACCGGGTACGCGGTGTCGACGCTCCGTTTCTACTTCGGCATCCTGGAGCTCGGGATCGGGAGCATTGCACCGCTACTGCTGGGTGTCCGCCCAAAGCGCTCGGCATATGCCGGCGCGGCCCTCTTGGCGTTCACCCTCGCGGCCAGTTTCGGAGTGGGCGAAGGGTATTGGTACCTGCAGGCGCTGCGGACCAAGGGACGCGTTGCTCAAGTGACTGCCGGGCTCGCGCGGGGTGGATCCAGCGTCGAATTCGGCTGCGGAGGGGGACGTATTCCCTCGGGAACGACCAAAGACCTTCTGCCAGGGGTGGATCCGGCTTCTCCATGGGCGCATGGCGCTCCGCCGCTGGCTCTCCGGGAGAACCTGGCTGTGAAAATTGGGCGCTTTTTTGTTGTTCCGCTCCCTTGTCAGGGAGGATCTTTGCTCATCGAGATCGGCAAAGTGGACTGGCTGTTCTGGTGGCCGCTGCTCATCCTCGCGCTGTTCGGGATGAAGCGAGCGCTGACGTTTTCGTGGCAGCGGACGTTGATCGTCGTTCTTCCGATCGCTGCGCTCGTTGTCTTCTATGCGGACACCATTGGGAACGCCGGGACGCTGATTCGTTACCGAGGGGCCTTGTTCCCGTTGTTCGCCGTGTTGGGTGGCCTCGGCCTTGACGAACTGACCGCGGTGTTTCCCGCGCGGGTGCGCGCATTGTGGGAGCGCTTCGCATAGCGGGTATTCGTCTCAACGCCGATCGGTGCTCATCCACCGATCACGGGCCGGTGCTGCAATGACCCCCGAGGGCGGTGCGCGGGCACTTCACGCGCTATCCTTTGACATCGAGGAGTTCTTTCACAGCTCGAACCTGACCGGGGCCATTACGCCGCAGGACTGGCCAGATCTGCCTTCTCGTGTTGAACCACGCACGTATTGGCTGCTGGATCTGCTGGCAAGCACGAACCAGCATGCGACCTTCTTCGTGCTGGGGTGGGTGGCAGAACGACATCCGCAACTCATCAGCGCGATCGGTCGGGGGGGACATGAGATCGCGAGCCACGGGTACGGGCATCTTCCGGTGTATCGTCAGACCCCTGGCGAGTTCCGTGAGGATATCCGGAGGGCCAAACGCGTCTTGGAAGACCTTCATGCCACCAGTGTGGTCGGCTACCGGGCTCCTACCTACTCAATTGTGCGGGGTTCCCTGTGGGCACTCGACGTGCTGGTCGACGAGGGATATCGGTACGATTCCAGCATTTTCCCCGTGTATCACGATCGGTATGGGATCCCCGCGGCCCCGCGCCATCCGTTCCGGTTCCGAAACGGCCTCGTCGAATTTCCCCTGTCCACGTGGCAGGGCCCAGGCATTCGGCTTCCCATTGGGGGGGGCGGATATTTCCGCCTCTTTCCCTATGCGTTGATGAGAGGCGCATTTAGGGCCCTCGAGCGGGAGAACCTGCCGGGTATCTTCTACCTGCACCCCTGGGACTTGGACTCGGATCAGCCCCTGGCCGGCGTATCGCCGCTGCAGCGATGGCGTCAGACCGTGGGATCGGCGCGGGCGCCCCGCAAGCTCGAGCGCTTCCTACGAGAATTCCGGTTCGCCCCCGTCGGTACGGTCCTGGCCGGCCTTCCCCTGCGTGAGTGCGGCCTGTGCGAGTGACCGTGACGGGCGCGTCTGGGTTTGTCGGGAGTGCTGTCTGCCGGCACCTGCATGCGCTGGGGTGGAATGTTCGGGGTGTGGTGCGCCGCCCGTTGGAAAACGCCGGCTGGGACGTCCTGCGCGGCGATCTCCGGGACGATACGATCGTGAAGGAGGCTGTGCATGATACAGACCTCGTCGTGCATGCGGCCGGACTTGCACACATCCCCCTTCATCGACAGATCGCCCGGGACTTCTATGTGCAAAACGTCGAGTCCACGCTCCGGCTGGCGAACGCCGCGGCTGACCAGCACGTCCCTCTGATCTTCGTCAGCTCTTCCGCGGCGGAAACGGCCCACGGCCCGTACGGAGAGTCCAAGCGGATCGCGGAGGAGCGGTTGCGCGAACTCGGCACATCGCGTGAACTCCACTGGGCGGTCCTTCGGCCGGCGCTGCTCTTCGGCGAATGCGATCCGGGAAACTTTCTCCGCCTCATCCGGATCGCGGCCCAACGGAAGCTGGTCTATCTCGACGGTGGCCGGGCCCGGAAGAGCCTTACGTATGTGGGGAACGTTGGGCCGGCGATTGCGGCGCTCGTGGCCCAGCGGCTTCCCCAGGGCCGGTGCTATTCCCTTGCGGATCGGCGTCCATATACCGTGCGAGAAATTGTGGAGGAGATTTGCCGCCAACTTGGGGTCCCCGATCCCCGACTGTCCCTCCCGGCTCCGGTTGCCTGCGCTCTCGGCCGGATCGGCTCGGCTGCCGCGGCGGTCGGACTCCCCAGTCCTCTCCGCCTCGACGTTGTGGAGACCCTCATGCGCGATGCCGTTGTGGATACGACGGCGTTGGAGGAGGAGACGGGATTCCTCCCGCCCATCTCTTTTCCCGAAGGGGTGCGCCGCACGATTGTCTGGTGGAAAGAGCAACGCATCGTCTCCTGAAGCGGCCGTTACAGCAGCGTTCTTACGCGGGCATACCCGCTGTACTCAAGGACATCGCGGGCTCGAAGTTGCTCACCAGGAGGGAGATCGTCCACGTCGATATACCGGAATGCGGAGTGCTCCACGCTGAGGCGGATCGCGTCGCTCTGCAGCGCGCACCGAAAGACCAGCATGTGGCTATCCAGCTGCTTGATGTAGTAGATCCCAGAGAGAAACTCCACGGAGACCGCCACTCCCAGCTCCTCGCGGCATTCGCGCGCGACGGCTTCTTCGACCGACTCGCCGTGCTTCACGCCGCCGCCGGGGAATCCCCATGAGCCATCCGGGCGCGAGCGCAGCACGAGGACCTTCGTGCGCGTCGCATCCGGAATAATCGCGCTGGCCCCCAGGTTCCTGCCTGAGGCCCGGATCAGCAACTGCCTAAGACCGTATAGCGGTCCCCGGTATCGTTCGGCACCCATGGCCTGGGATCCACTCCCTCCGCGTCACCGTCAATCTCACTTTTCACGCGCCAGGGTTAGAGTTTCCGAAAGACGTGCTTCCATTTCCCAATGTCAAACAGATGGTACGCCACGGTCAGGAAGAGGCCGAATGCCGGCATCGGATCGTCGCGGGACAGGATGGCGAAGGCGCGCGAGTCGCCGCGCCGGGGGAAGTAGGGCGGATCGGCGTGCCAGCGGTGAGGGTTAAAGAGAAAGTGCAGAATATCGCCGGGCAGGAGCCACTGGCACGCCACCCCGTGTTGGTACTGGGTGACGGGACCGACCGGGCGGCCCATCGCGAGTTCGAACAGGAGATGCGGGAATTCCACGCCCGCGCTGATGGAGGACTGGAGGGTCCCCCAGAACCGGGGGTTGATCTCCATGAGCACGGCCTGCCCGGTGCGCGCATCGACCACAAACTCGCTCATGACCACCCCGGGCCCCCACCCCATCGCCTCCAACAGCCGGATCGTCTGCGCCTCCGAGTCCGGATGCGAGGTGCTTATCCAAAATGTCCCAACGCCGCCGCGGATCGGCCATTCGCGGATCACCTGGTGGGTGAACTGCGCCACGACCCGGGAGCCGGCGTCCATCAGGAGTTGCACATGGTACTTGCCTTCAGTGTAGGGAATGAACTCCTGAATCATCGGGTGCGGATACTTGACGTGGACCTGTCTGTATTTTGCTCCGAGCTCGGACGGACCGTCGACCCGCACGATCCCCCGCGATCCTGAAGACTCGCGGGGCTTGATCAGCACCGGGAAGGGAAGACTCCGGGCGAGCGCATCCGCCTCCGTGGGGGATGCGGGCATCCATGTCTCCGGCGCGCGCACACCTGCCCGACGAGCCCAGGAGATGGTCTGAGCCTTGTCGCGCGCTCGGCGCACGATATCCAGCGGTGGGACCGGGACGGCCGTGAGACGTGAGAGCTCATCGCGATGGGCGGCGGCGATGAGGACGGTTTCGTCATCCATCGGCATGAGGACATCGACGGCATGCTCCTCGAGGAAGCCGCGAAGGAATGCGTAGTAGTCGTCCGGCCGCGTCCTGGGGGAAGGATACCGCACGAACCGGCTGCAGTATTTGCTGAACCGGCCGATGGCGCTTGGGTCATCCGAGCCTCCGATCACCGTGACTCCGTGTTTGGCCAGATTGCGGGCGGCCGCGAGGGCCTTGCGGTGGTCGAAGTCTGTGATGAAGACCGAGGGCATGCGCCGCTACCCCCGCACCGGTGCGCTGCCCAAAATCCGATCGTAGATGCGCAGGTAATCCAACGCCGCCTGCCTCCACGTGAACCGTTGCCGGCACGCCGCCAGCCCGGCGGCCCCCATCCGTTCTCGCATCGACGCATCTGCGAGCAGGCGGTTGACCGCGGACGCAAGCAGGTCTGCTCTCGAAGCAGGAACCAGAAGTCCCTCCACGCCGTCGTGCAGTGCCTCTGGAATGCCGCCGACGCCCGAAGCGACCACGGGGATCCCCGTCGCCATCGCCTCCAACACAAGGAAGGGAAAGCTGTCCACGACGGATGGGACGACCGCGATATCCCATTCTCGCAAGATCTTTTCGAAGTCTGGCTGAAACGGGAGAAATTCAATCCGCCCCGCGTGTCCTCTCGCCTTCACCAGAGAGCGTAATGCAGCGCCCTCCGGGCCGTCTCCGTAGAGCCGAAACTCTGCCGGCGCGCCTTGATCGAGCAACAGACACGCGGCTTCGACGTAGAAGCGGAGCCCCTTGATCGGAATGAACCGGCCGGCCGCTCCCACTCGGAGCACCGGCGCGACCTGAGTCCGCCGGGGATAGAATCGGCTCGTGTCGATCCCCGCATAGACGACGTCGATCTTCTCTTTGGGAATGCCGAGCCTCACCACCGCCCCGCGAATGGCGTCCGCCGCAACGGTGATGCCATCGAGGGACGCGACCGCCGTTCGTTTCACCCAAGTTGCAAGGCGGGCCGCCGCCGGCCTCATCTGCGCGTGCGCCGAGTTAAACCCATGGGCGGAAGCGACGGCCGGCCTTCGCAACAGGCGTCGGGTGAGCGCGGCGTAGACCAGGCCCCGGGATGTGTGGCCGTGGATCACGTCGACACGGTGCCTCGAGAGCACTCGAGCGAGCGCGGCGACGGCCTGGATGTTTTGCAGGGGAGCCACCCCGGCGGCGAGCGCGGGGATAATCTCGACGCGCGCCGCGTCCCGGTACCGCTGGACAAACGGCCCACGGTCGGCCGTCAGGATGAACGGGGCGAGCCCGAGTTGGGCCTGCTCGGCCGCGAGAGAGGCGAGGTACTCTTGCGCCCCCCCCACCTTGCCATCCGGAATGATGTGCGCGATTCGGATGCGTTACGCCCCAGCGCGTTCCGCCTCGCGAATCTGGTCCACGACGTAGTCGACGTCGTCTTCCGTCATCAGGGTATGGAACGGTAGACTGACGATCGAGGCGTACGCCTGTTCCGCGTTGGGGAAGTCGCCCGGCCGATGCCCCATCGCGGCGCGGTAGAACGAGTGCATGTGGACGGGGATGAAGTGGACGCTGGTCGACACACCGCGCTCCTGCAGGGTCTCGATGAGCCGGTCCCGCCCGATCCGCGCGTTGGGCCGCAAGCGGATCGGGAAGAGATGCCAGGCATGCTCATCGCCGGACGGGGGCAGCGCGGGGAGTTGGACGAACGGCAGCCGTTCCAGGCGTTGCCGGTACGCCTCCGCCAACCAGGTCCGCGTGCGCTGGAGGTCCTCGGCTCGACGCAGTTGGTGCAGGCCGATCGCGGCCTGCAGGTCGGAGAGATTGTATTTGTAGCCCGGAGCGGTCACATCGTACCACCACGAGCCGGCGCCGGTGTATCGCTTCCACGCGTCCCGGCTCATGCCGTGAAGCGTGAGTGTTTCCACCGTGGCTGCCACGTTCGCATCGTTGGTGGTCAGCATTCCCCCCTCCCCCGTCGTGAGGTTCTTCGTGGCGTAGAAGCTGAACGCGGTGGCGTCTCCAATCGTCCCCACCGTACGACCGGCCGACCGCGCCCGAAACGCATGCGCGGCATCCTCGAGGATGCGCAGGTTGTGATCGCGGGCGACCTGCTCGAGCGCGGCCATGTCGCACGGCAGCCCGCCGAAGTGGACGGGGATGATGGCTTTGGTACGCGGTGTCACGGCATCAGCGACCCGTTGAGGATCCATATTCAGCGTGCGCTCGTCGACATCGACGAGCACCGGACGGGCACCGGCATGAAGGATCGTCGTGGCCGTCGACACGAACGTAAACGTGCTCGTAATTACCTCGGCGCCCGGGTCGACCCCCAACGCGAGCAACCCCAGGTGCAGGGCGGCTGTGCAGGAGCTCACCGGCAGCGCGTGCCGCGCCCCAATGAAGGCGCGAAACTCTTCGGCAAACCGAACGGTCTTGGAGCCGGTCGTCAGCCAGCCCGACCGGAGGGTATCGACGACCTCCTGAATCTCGGCTTCGGTGATGTTTGCCCTCGCAAACGGGATACGCCGTCGGACCTGCTTTTCCAAGCTCAGTACGCCCCTTTTCCCGTGACGAGCGCACGCACGCTCAGCGCGATGATCTTGAGATCCGACCACAAGGACAGGTGCTGGAGGTAATGGGTGTCGTATGCGACTTTTTCGCCGAGGGGGAGCTCCTCACGACCCATCACCTGCGCATATCCCGTGATGCCCGGTAGCATGGTGTCGACGCCCACCGCCCGGCGGGCATCGATCAGATCGTACTGATTGTAGAGGGCCGGTCGCGGCCCAATCAGGCTCATCTGCCCTTGGATCACGTTGAGGAGTTGAGGGAGCTCGTCGAGGCTCGTTCTCCGGAGAAATCCGCCCACCCGTGTGACGGCGGCCATGCCGCCGCTTCGCACGAGCACGTCTTTGGCGACCTCCGGGGTTCCCACCCGCATCGTGCGAAACTTATACATGCCGAAGAGATGGCTGTGCCGCCCGATCCGCTGCTGGCGGAAGATCGCCGACCCGGGGCTATCGAGCCTGATGGCCAGGGCGATCAGACCTATGACGGGAGAGAGCAGCACCAACGCTGAGGCGGCCACGAGGACGTCCAAGGCTCGCTTGGCCGCGAAGTACCTCGACGAGCGCGGCCCGGACGCGACACGCTGCGGAGATGACGCCCGTGATCCGACGCCGTTCAACGATTCTCCACTCTCCTTCCCGAAGGGAGATTGGCGGGGGAGAGTTGGTTTCCTGCTCAGGGGGAGGAAGGAGCCATGTCCGGTAGTCCGAACGTTATCCGACACATCACCCACGGGAGGCCCACAAGGTGATCTACGACGACATCGTTGCCATAGTCGGCAATACTCCTCACGTCAGAGTGCGTACCGAAGAATCCGGGCGCGCCCGCCTGCACGTCAAGCTGGAGGGCATGAACCCCACCGGCAGCATCAAAGACCGAGCCTGCGTGCACATGATCCGGAGCAAACTGAAAGACCGATCCCTGCGGCCCTCCATGATGCTGCTCGACGCTTCGAGCGGCAACATGGCGTGCGCGATCGCGTTCTACGGCAGGGTGATGGGATATCGCGCGACCGTCGCCGCCAACTCTAAGCTGACCGGAGAGAAACGCAAGTTTCTCCTCTATTGCGGCGCGACGTTGCACCAGGTGGGGAACTTTACGATCGAAGGTAACCGGTTCTGTCGGGAGCTCGCCGAGAAGGACACCTCGGGTCAGTACTGTTTTCTGGATCAACTGCACAATTGGGACAACCCGAGAGCCTACTACGAAACCTTGGGGCCGGAGATCCTCGCAGACTTTCCCAACGTCGCCATGGTGGTGGGCTCCCTCGGTTCAGGAGGCTCGCTCTTGGGGACGGGCCAGTTCTTGAAGGAACGGAGCGCGGGCGTCAAAATCGTCGCCGTGCAGGCGGCACCCGGAACCCGGATCCCCGGAACCGGCGCATTCGATGACGGGGATTACATCACGCCCTTTATCCGCAAGGGCATCGATGAAGGAGTCTTTGACCATATCGTGAAAATACGGGAGCAAGACGCCATTCGGAGATCTGCCGAGCTCAAGGATCAGGGGATTTTCTGCGGGCTGCAGACCGGCGGCGTGTTGCACGCGTCGCTCATCGCGATTCACGAGTTTGACATCTCAGGCGATGTCGTTTTCATCTCGGGGGACACTGGATGGAAGAACCTCGACAAGCTGCTCGACGTGGTGCCGAACGCATAGCGTCTCGAGGGCCTCGCGCAACGCCACCACGCGGCGGACTCAAGTATGTGCTGGTCATTCCAGATGGGGCAGCGGATACGTATCGCGAGCGCGGGCGGTCCCCCCTGGCGATCGCCCAGACCTCCACGATTGACCGTCTCGCTCGGGAAGGGGTTTCGGGACTCCTGCAGACCCTCTATGAAGAGCTGCCCAAAGAGAGCCTGGTCGCTCAACTCGGCATGCTCGGATGGGATCCCCGCATATTCTATCCGTGTGGACGCGCGTCGTGTGAGCTGCTGGCCTTGGAAGGGATCGAGCTGCGTGACGATGATTTGGCCTTCAGGGCAAATCTGGTCCAGATGGAAGGCCGGACACTCGTCAGTTACAACGCCAAGTACATCCACTCAGATCACGCGATCGCCTTGATCGATCAGCTGAACAGGGCGCTTCGGCAGGAGTTCCCGGATTTCGAACTCTATCACAACAGTGACTTCCGCAACACGCTCGTTGTGCGCGACGCGGGAATCGATCCACGACTGCTCCGTTGCCCCGAACCGCATGAAAACCAGGGTGTTGAGTTCGATATCGCGCGGTTGATCTCCGGGAGCGATCCGGCGAGCGCCCGCGTGGCCGCACGTGTGAATCGCTATCTCGAGCGAGTCGCGCACCTCCTCGCTCGCGAAACCGCGAACATGCTGTTTCCCTGGAGTGCCTCGAAGGCGTTCAAGGTCCCCAGCTTCAGCCAACACACGGGCTTCTCGGGATGCGTCGGTGTCGTCGGGTGCATGGACTTTCTCCAGGGGATCGCAAAGGCCGGCAAGATGGATTTCTTCAAGGTCGGCAACGGACGGCCGAACACGGACTATCCGGCGAAGGGCGACGCAGTGATCGACCTGCTTTCGGCAGGGTATGAGTTTGTCGTCTGTCATATCAACGCTCCGGACGAAGCCGCGCACATGCGGGACCTGCAGCTCAAGATTAGGTCCATTGAGCTGATCGACGAGCACGTCGTGCGGCCTGTCGTGCAATATTTTGAGCACAATCCGGGAGAGCTCGGGGGGGTCATGGTCGCGCCCGACCACTATACGAATTACTTCGGTGACCCATCCCCGTTGGAACGCCGGGACGTGCATTCGCTCCATCCGGTGCCCTTTGCGCTGTGGAACGGCCGGGACTGCGACGGCGTGCGTTCCTTTAGCGAAGACGACGCCGTGGAGGGGAAATACGGGAGGCAGATCCTCAATCACATGGAGCTCATGGCCGTGCTGGGGGTCCAGGCGCTCCCCGCCGGCATCGAGGCCCGTGCCGAGCAATTCGCTGCTGATGGATAGTGACGATGGGGACATCCAAACGCGCCCTCGATCTCGGAGCGCCGGGGGCGATCCATATGGAGGGATCGATCCACCGATGCGTACGACGACCGACGTCGTAGGCAAGGACCGCTTCGGCAACCAGCTGAGCCCAGGGCTTCCCTATGCCCGCGGAAGCATCATCAGTAACACGGAAGACGATCTGCGTAAGCTGCGGAAAGCCTGGCGGGTGGTCGAACAACGGATCAACACGGGGGGTGCGGACTCGGTCTTTAACTTCTCCGGCCTCGAACGCTACCTTCCGATGACCGCCGAAGATCTGGCGGTCGCGGACGACGAACTGGCGCCCGCGCTCTACTTGGACCGGTTTCGGACCGCTGCGCTCGGGCATCTGGGCGGCTCGCTCCACCTCCACGACGCGGCCCTCTTCAACCGCCTGACTGCGGCTACCGTTGCCACCCACCTGACGCTCGTCAAGCCGGGAGACGTTGTGGTGGGTGTCGCCCCCACCTATAGTCATCCAACGGTCGCGCGGGCGGCACGCCTCAATGGGGCACGCTTTGTGGATGCCCGCGGCGCCGAAGCCTTTGCCGAGGTCCTGGAGCGCGAGGCAGAGGTGGCCCTCGTCGTGCTCACGCGGCTTGCGGCTACGTACGATCTGCTGCCGCTCGGCGAGATCAGGACCGTCGTCCGGCTCGCCCACGAGAAGGGGGCGCTGGTGTATGCGGACGACGCCGGCGGCGCGCGTGTCGGTCCGGCAATCTTCGACCAACCCCGCATGCTGGAGCTCGGGGTAGACGTGGGGGCAACGGGACTCGACAAGTATGGGACGATTGGACCGAGGCTCGGCCTGCTCGCGGGCGAGAAAGCGCTCGTGGCCCGCATTTATGCCCGTGCTGTCGAGCTGGGGCTCGAAGCCCGGCCGATGCTCTACCCCTCGGTGGTGCGGTCGCTCGAGCAGTACACGCCCGATCGCGTCCGCGCGCTCGTGACCTCGACCAAAGAAGTCGCCGAAGCCCTCCGCCGCGTCGTCGGCGAGCGCCTCCACGAGACTCCGGTCACCGCGCAGATCCGTGCGGAGGACGCGCTGGAGATCGCGATGGAGCGGGGAGGCCTCGCGCATCCCCCCATCGTTCCGATTGAGGCAACCGCAGCGCTCGCGATGCTGCTGCTGCAAGACCATGGGATGCTGACCGTACATTTTGCCGGTCTCCCTCCCGGGAACTCCAGCCTGCTCATCAAGTTCATCCCTCCCGAGACGTTGGCCCGGTTCGGCGGCCCCGACGCATTTGCCGGCGCCGTGAACACGTCATTGACGAAGCTGGGGACGCTCCTGCACAGCTCCGACAATATCCGTAGGCTGTTGTTCTGAAAGGCGCCGTGCCGGCAGAGACCGGCGGGCGCGCTCCGGCAGCGGGCGTGCGGGGAGACGCTGTGAAACGGCCGGAGGCGGACCAGGCGATCGGTGGGATCACCCTGTTCCGGCTACGGCTTCCCCTGGCGAGACCCTACCATCTTGCCTTTGGTGACCTCACCGCCTTCGAAACGGTGCTGATTCATGTGCGGACGGCCGATCAGGATGAGGGCTGGGGCGAGACGACCCCACTTCCTGGCTACTCCCATGAGGACAGCGAGAGCGTCTGGCGCCTGGTCGTGGACTGGAGCCGCGCCCTTCGGGGCCGGTCGGTGGCTGAGGCGCTGGCATTCCTTGACGACCGCTCGCTGCACGCCCCCTTCGCCTGCGCCGCTATCGCAACCGCGCTCGAGAGCTTGGCCCGGACCACGGTCTCCGGCAGGAGTGCCTCCCGCCATGAGGGATCGGGTGGCCCGATGGTGGGACATCCGGACGCAGGGGCGCGCCTTCCGCTGATCGGCACCGTCGGTTCCGTCGTCCCGGCTGAGGTGGCCGCGGAGGTACCGCGCCTGCTGGACGCCGGCCATACGAGCCTGAAGCTGAAGGTCGGGACCGATGTGGCTCTCGATCTCGCCAATGTGCGGGCCGCCCAGGAGGCCTTGGGAAACGGGGGCAGTTTGCGGATCGATGCCAATCAGGGATACTCGCTCGAGGAAACCCAGGAGTTCCTGGATCACTTGGATCCGGCGGGGGTCGAGCTCTTTGAACAACCGTTTCCTGCCAACCGGTGGGATTGGATGGAGGCATTGGGGGGAGACGTGCCCGTGCCGCTCATGCTAGATGAATCGATCGCGGGCGAGGACGACCTGAGCCGCGCCAGAGATCTCCCCGGGGTTCGCTATGTGAAGTTCAAGCTGATGAAGGCGGGGAGCAGGACTCGGCTCCTGAGGTTGATGGATAGAGCCAGCGCACTGGGGCTTGGCGTGGTGGTCGGCAACGGCGTCGCCGGCGAGATCGGCTGCCTCCACGAGGCGTGGGCGGTGATGGGGCGGTTGGACCTGCCGGGCGAGATGAATGGGTTCCGGAAGCCGATCGCCTCGCTGCTCGCAGAGCCACTGCAGGTCGTCCGTGGCGAGTTGGTCGTGCCGCCCATCTCAGGGATCACCGTCGTCCGCGAGCGGCTCGACGGCTGTTGCGTTGGATTCGCGTCGGTGTAAATCGGTCCCCCACGGAGCGGTGGTGACAAAAGCGTTCATGATGGCAACCCAACTCGTTCCGCCGCGGCAAGCATCAGACGCACCGTCTCGAAATCGTCGGGGCTGACGCGGCCTGCGGGGATACGCCGCCCGGCCACCCGCTCCAGCTCGTGCAAGACCTCGACCAATGCGAACGAGTCCAGCACACCGGTGGAGAGCAGCGGCGTGTCGGGGTCGATGTGCAGCGCGGGACTGCGTAGCACATGCCGCACGATGAAATCGATCAACGCCAGGGCGCGGGGATCAGGTTCCATACCTCATTGCGCCCCCTTGCTCAGCGGGAGGTCGGGGTGTAGCTCAAGCAACTTCCTCCGGGTCGTCGATCGCGCGGGTTTTCCGGCTGTGCTCTTGACGATCCACTTCGGAGGGACGAGATACACCAGGCGGGCAGGCACGCCTACCTCGTCGAGCACCCGCCTGCGGATATCGGCCTGAATCTCCGCCTGGCGGGATACACCAATGTCCGAGTCGACCTCGGCCACGATCACCACGTCTTGGGTCCCTTGCTCTCTGTTGAACAATCCAAAGGCAACCACGCGACCGTCGTGGACGTCTGGATTCTCCGCAACGGCGCTTTCGAGATCCTGCGGGTGGAGGTTCCTACCCCCAACGATGATCACATCATCCTTCCGGCCCAAGACGTAGACTTCGTGCTCCCATCGCACTCCCACGTCACCGGTCCAGTACCATCCATCGCGCAGCACCTTCGCCGTCAGATCAGGGCGCCGATAGTATTCGCCGAAGAGCGAGTTGCTGCGGATCACGACCTCTCCGACCATCCCGTCCGGGACGTCGTTGCCGAGTTCGTCGAGCACGCGCAGGTGATTCTCGGGCAGGGGCCTTCCGGAAGAGGTCAGCCGCCGCGCCGAGGGGTGATCAGCGGTTACCGGGAAGATGCGCCCATGGTCGATCAACGCCTTCCCGTTTACGGTGATCGTCGTCAGGAGGGTCCGCGATTGGGTCACCGCAAACGTATTCTCGGCCATGGCGTAGGAGCTCCGCAATGTATCCCGGTCCAACCCGCACAGCGCATAGACGCGGGCGAATTCTTCGATGCTCTCGGTCCGGATCGGCTCGGAGCAGTTGACAACTGCGCGCATCGTGGACAAATCGAACCCGCGGCGCTCTTCTGCAGGGACGCGGCGGGCAAGAAACTGGAAGGCGAAGTTGGGCAGCCAGCACAAGGTGCAGCGGAGTTCAGTGGCCAGTCGCCACAATGATCCCGGCCACATCACCCAATCGGTCGGCGACTCCATCACGACGTGCAGATGTGCGACAAGGGGCAGGATAAGGCACGCGATCAGCCCCATGTCATGATAGAGCGGCAGCCAGCTGACGATCCGGTCCGTCTCGACAATATCCAGCACCTCGCAGAGTCCGACCAGTTGGTTCAGTACCGATCGGTGCGAAAGGGCGACCCCTTTTTGGAGGCCGGTGGTTCCCGCGGAGTGCTGAATGAACGCCACGTCGTCCGGGCGGGGGGCCGCCCACACGGTGTCGCTGCTCTCGGGAGGCTGCGTCGCCCCCAGCCGGACCGTCTCCACACCGGCGATCTCCGCCTCGAGTTCACGAGGAAACGTCTCGCCGAGGACAATGAAGCGAGCCTTAAGATTTCGTGTGACGCCCGACAACCCGTGCCGATACTTCTCCGGATCGGTCTTGAACGTCGGGTAGGCGAGGATCGTGGGAATCCCGCCCACGACCAGGGCACCGACAAATGCCGCGAGCAGAGTGAGACTCTGCGGCACGATCAGCACGATGGTGTCGCCTGGTCGAAGGCCACGCGCGCGGTACCGACCCGCATACGCGGCCGCCAGATCGTGAAACTCCCCAAAACTCACCGTGACGTGCTGGGGGTCGCCCCGCGGATCCCATATCGTGGCAAATGGCTTCGTGGGCGGCGCAGCCGCCAGTGCGTCCAGCAAGGTGCCGTAGGATCTCAATGTGGTCGAGATCGTCACGATGACTTACCGCAGACCAATCGACGCACCGCTCCTCCCGAGCGTCGCGGTGGCCTGCCGACGCGGCCCGTCCGCCGGCGCCGTGGCGACGAACGGAGAAAGATGATCGGATCTCAACAGCCGCATCATGAGTGTGCGCGCACCAACATAGGCGAAATATCCTCCGCCGGTCAACAGCACCACGACGTAGAAGCTGGACGGCAGAGTGAGGCGAAAGTAATTGGCAGGCGAGATGACGGCGCGAAGCATCGCGGCGGCCTCGCGCAGGCCACCGGCGTGGAACAGAATCCACCCCAACGACACGAGCGCAAACGTCGCCGCCCACGAGATCGCGGCCGTCAAAGCCCGCATCACCGGGGACTGCCAACCGGCTCCGGTCGGAATTCGCGCCCGTTGGATACACCGATGCGCGACCAGGAGGCAGCCCTGGTACACTCCCCAGGCGAGGAATGTCCACGCCGGACCATGCCAGAGGCCAAAGACTGCCATGGAGATGATCAAGGCGATGTTCCGCCACCAGAATGCTCGGCGCACCGCGGCCAGCGGGAAGAACAGATAGTCGCGAATCCAGGACGACAGGGACATGTGCCAGCGCGTCCAGAACTCCGTCGGCGTCCGGGAGAGATACGGATCGTGGAAATTTTCGCGCAGGCGAATGCCGAAGAGCCGGGCAGAGCCGATGACGATGTGGGAGTACCCCGCGAAATCAAAAAAAATCTGGAAGCCAAATCCAACCGCGAGAGCCCAGACATCGATCCCAGTCCAGGCCCGCGCTGAGTAGCTGAACCCGGCGCCTCTCCCCGCGATGGCCGCCAATTCCGTCCCCAACGCGCCCGCCAGCACCGCCTTCATGAAGAGACCATACAGCAACCGCGGCGCCCCGACAGCGACGTCGTCGAACGCCGGAGCAGGGAATCGCCGGAACTGCGACACCATCTCGGCGCACCGGCAGATCGGGCCCGAAAGGATCGTCGGCCAGAAGGCCATGTACAGGAGAAACTCGATCAACGATGGCTCCGGGTCCGCGGCCTCGCGGTAGACGTCGAGCAAGTAGCTCATGCCCTGGAACGTATAAAATGAAAGGCCGATCGGCACCACCAGGTTCTGCAGTGGGGCATTGGCAATGCCCGCGGTGCCGAGCAGCCGGCCGGAGTATTTGAAGGCGCCCAGTACCAGGAGATTGGCCGCAAGACCAGCGCACAAGAGATCAGTGCGCGGAGAGCGGCGGAGCCACCGGCCCCACGCGTAATTGACCAGCGAAGAGCCTACGAGTAGGAACAGGAATGACCGGTCCCACATGCTGTAGAATGCGTAACTGGCTCCGAGCAGGGCAACCTGCCGGGCGATCGGTGAACGAAGTGCAATACTGAGAAACCAGACCGGCCCCACGAAAAGAAAATAGGATGCGCTCTGAAAGCTCATCCAGTATGCCCCGTAATCAGTCTGCGCGCGTTGCCGCGCCGGCTGTGTAGTTTGCCGCCGTACCGACGGCGCCCTCTATCTTGGAGGCCGAAGTCAACCGAACCCGGAAGGATTGCGCCAGCGCAATGCGCAATGTCTCCCGATGGAGTTTAATAATGGTATACTTTTTCGTGGATGGGGGTCGAAACGACGGCGCGTGCGCAAGACCCGGAGACCCGATCGTGAAGGATCTCATCCTCGACATGTGCATCGGCGTCGCGTGGGCGCTCCTCGTGATGGCGATCGTGCTCATTTCCGTGGGCCACACCACTCGTTTCATCTATGCGGCCTTTTGAACGACCCTCTCGAGACCGCGCACGTCTCCTGAGGCCTTGGATCGTCTGCCTGCTGTGTCTCGTGTGCATCGATTTCGCGCTCCGCGTATACGTCAGTCACCGCTTCCCCTCCTGGTCGCAGAGACTGCCGCCGGAGCGCATGCAGTGGGACGCGCTCGCGGCTGAGGAGGCGCTTTCACGACTCGCCGGCTATCCCGGGCGGAAGATTCTGTTTCTCGGCGATTCCGTCATGGTCGGGGAAGACCTCCCTTTCCCTGAAACGGTGCCCGGCCAGTTAGAGACGAAGCTTCGGGCCCAGTTCACGGACGAGTCCTTCACCGTCTCCGATCTCGCCATGGCCGCAAGCAGACTCGGGGACACCTATGCCATGCTCGTGAAGGCCTCGGCGACGCATCCGGACATCGTCGTCGTGGAAATCAACTATCAGATGTTTTCCCGGGCCCAGGCCGATGAACAGCCATTTCGATATCCGTATTTGCGGACTGCGGTGGACCGGACCTCTACCTACCAACAGATGGCCGCCCGATTGAAGTTGCCTCTGTCCGATTCGAGAGGGGATGCCCTCATCCACTTCACGCAGGAGATATGGGCCTTGTACCGGTTCCGTGAGCTGGTGGACGGACTGATCTTTCAGGGCACTCCCCTCGATCGCCTTCACGGCGCGCGGCCGAGCCCCATCGCTGCTACCAGGGAGCCGCAACCTGGTCAAGCCCGCCAACTTCTACCATGGCACCTTCGACACGTCGATGTGCAACAGACGGTTGGGGCCGCCTATGACAATGATCCGCTAGACTCGTTTCCGAACCCCGCCCTGTTCTTCGCGCGAGAGCTGGTGCGTTTTCTCAACGCCCACGAGATCAGGGCCCTGGTGTTCCTCACACCGCTCAACCATGTCATGCTCCGACAGTACATCGACACTGCAGCGTTTGATGTCAACGTCCGGCGGATTGACGCCCTCTTCTCGGGTCAGGGCTTCATCTACCGCAATTATCAGGACCTCCTTTCGGGTGACCTTTTCACAGACGATGATCACCTCACCTCAGCCGGCAGCGCCCGCCTCGCGGAAGTTCTGTTCCGCGATGTCGAGGAGTACTTTGAATCGGTGCTCGGCAAAGAGGAGCACTCACCATGAATCCAGAAGGGATCGCGCACACAGGCTCGAGTTCCTCAGCCCCGCGGCGCGTGAATCTGCGCCCACGCCCGCTCAATCGAGGGATCGCGCAGGCGCGAGAACGCCAGCCTCTGTCTCAGCCTCCAGACGCCCCCGGCTGAGACGCGGATCATCCCTGCAGGAACCACCTTCAGCAGCACGGGGAGGCCTTTTGCCAGCGCAGGAGGCAGCGCAGTCGCGATCTCACCGATCGATCGAGCAGGATCTAGGCTGACGAGCGAGGCGAGTGCCAGCTTGGTCCGGCACGAACGAAGCACCTCGTCCGCACCGTAGGTGACCCGCTCCTGATCGGTCATCCCGGAGAAGAGCCGCTCGAACATCTCAAGCGTATGCCGCTTCAGGGTCCACTGGATCGCCATGGCGGTATTGCTGTCGTCCCGGATTTCCACGACGACAAGCGGCGCGTCGAGGTGG
>DASSXJ010000035.1 GCA_035703895.1 bacterium
GGCTTTCGAATAGTCCGTCTCATGGATGGGCTTGACAAATATATTTACCATCCCGTATAGTAATTCCCCGCATAGCCAGTGTATCATCACATCGGCGGGGAGGCAAGCGTCGACCCAGCCCCAAAAGGAGCACAACGATGAAAATCATTGCATACGATCGCACGAAGCCCGGCGTCACCTACGACCAGCTCGAACCGTACCTGCCCAAAGAAGTAGCCAACGTGTGGCGGTTGTGGAAAGCCGGGATCGTGCGCGAGAACTACGCGCGCGCAGACGAGCTCGGGGTGGTGATCGTGTTCGAGGTGGACAGCGTCGAGGCCGCAAAGCGATACACCGACGACTTCCCGCTCACGAAGGCAGGGCTCATCGAATGGCTCTTCATCCCGGTCCAAGTGCCGTTTCCGATCGAGGTGTTGTTCGACGCCAAGGTCGATGCCAATGAGCCCTATGACCGCACCATGTCCGCGGGGGTCGCGCGCTAAGATGGACCGCGCCTTCAGCCTTGATATCCCCGCGACACTCGACGAGGTGTGCCATCCGAGTCGGACGGCCTTGATCGTATACGACATGCAGGTCGGGATCGTTTCGCAACTTGCAACGGGCCGCGCCGTCGTCGAGCGAGTCCGGCAGGTATTGCAGGCGGCGCGAACCGGCGGGTTCCGCGTCTTCTTCACCCGCCACATGTCCCTGCCGAACGAAGTCGCCGGAGTGAGCCAGCTGCGGCGCGCGAAGGCGTGGCAGAGCGTCGACCGCGCGGCGGACACCACGCCGGCCTTCCCACGCGATTCCGCGCAGTTCCAGATCGCTCCCGAGATTGGGCCGTTGCCCAGTGAAGGCGTTGTGGATAAGATCACGATGTCGGCGTTCGCCGGGACGTATCTCGACATCGCACTCCGTGACTGCGGGATCAACGCCTTCGCGATTGTGGGGATCGCCCTCGAAATCGGGATCGAACCGACTGTTCGGCACGCCACCGACTTGGGCTACATCCCAATCGTTGTCGGCGATGCATGTGGATTCGGTGATCCGGCCGCCGCGGAGCGAGCGCTTGCCGGACTGGCATTTGCAGGCGACGCGCTCCAGGCCGACAGCGGGAAAATGACCGAAGTATTCCGGCGTTTCGGAACAGACAGATCCTTGGTTTCGGGATCCACGCGAGGCAATACCTAGCGAAGTTTCGGCCCCTCGAATAGAGCCCTTGGCGGACACGCGTCGGCGAAAAGACCGGACTCGTCGAGTCCAAACCCCTCAGTGATATTCGTCTCGAGGACGACGACGGGGCATTGTGGAGGATCCCCCATGTGCTTCGCTCCGCGGTTCCGCTGCGCCATTTGAGCCCTAACGCTCACGGGCTCTCCGCGAAGATACCGCCCGGAAGCGAGAGGCCGGTCTTACCGTACCGCTAGAGATGCTGGAGGTCACGAAAGGGCGGGAGATACCATCATGGCGACCGTACTTGTGGCGTGGGAGGAGGAAGTGTCATGACGACCCGTGAACTGCGATCCGAGAATGACCAGAGCGGTGAACCCGCCACGTTCGCGATCGCGCCACCGATCGAGCCGATGCTCGCCAAGCTCACCGAGAAGCTCCCCACAGGCGACGGGTGGCTCTACGAGCCGAAATGGGATGGATTTCGTGCCATCGTCTTTCGCGGCAACTCGGACGTCTTCATCCAAAGTAGGGTGTTACGGCTGCTCGACCGCTATTTTCCTGAACTGCACGAGGCGTTTCTGCGAAAGGTGCCGGACGGCTGTGTCATCGACGGCGAGATCGTCGTCGTGACGCGGGACGGGCTCGACTTTGATGCGCTCCAGCTTCGTCTCCACCCTGCGGCGTCGCGTGTCGCCAAGCTGGCGAAGGAGACACCGGCAGCGTTCGTGGCTTTCGACCTACTCGCGATCGAAGGCCGCGACGTGCGTGCCGCCTCGCAAACCGAACGCCGCACCCTGCTGGAACACCTACTGACCAATGTGACACCCCCAATCTACCTCACCCCCATGACGCGCGGCCACGCAGTGGCCTTGGAGTGGCTCACGCGCTTCGAGGGCGCGGGTCTCGACGGCGTCATTGCGAAGCCAGCACACGGGACGTACGAACCGGGGAAGCGAGCAATGATCAAAGTGAAGCACATTCGCACGGCCGATTGCGTGGTGGCCGGCCTGCGCTGGCACAAGAGTGGAAACGACCGTGTGGGGTCGTTGTTGCTCGGCCTCTACGATGCGGGTGGAATGTTGCAACACGTCGGGGTGACGTCGGCCTTCACGATGGCGACACGCAAGCAGCTCGCGCTGGAGCTTGCCCCCCTCCGAAAGGGCGCCTTAGAGGACCACCCATGGCGCGATTGGGCGCCGGGCGGCGCCGGCGAGTTCGTCCGCATGCCGGGGGCCCAGAGCCGTTGGAGTGCAGGGAAGGATCTTTCGTGGGAGCCGTTGCGGATTGAGCGGGTCTGCGAGGTCCAGTACGACCACCTGCAGGGACGGCGCTTTCGTCACGCCACCATTTTTCTGCGGTGGCGGCCGGACAAGCGGCCGAGCGACTGCCGCTACGATCAACTCGAAACCGTCGCTCCGTATGAGCTCGAAAAGATCTTCGGCGCGATAGGTGGTCAGGGTTGACGGCGCTTCGGACCGGCGGGCGCCTCGTCGGGATCAAGCGGCTCCTGGTCCGGTCGCAGGCCGGGGGGCACGTGCTGTAGGTTCACCCGGATCCGTGTCCACGTATGATACCGGCCGCGCATGGAGTCGACAAGCACGTCTGCAGGCGCCAAGTGCGCTGCCGCGTCAGGGTGACGCGCCCGCCAACGCTCGAAACCGGCGAGCGCGTCCTCCTTTTGTTGCGCGCGCCCGATCTCGATGAGCGGATGCTTCGCCACACGCCGGCGAGATGGTTGCGCGCGTGAGGGTTCACCGGCGCGCTTGCGATAGTGGGGTGGCCACGGCGCATCGCCGAGGCCTTCGCGTTCATGACGCGCCGACAGGTCGAGCAGACGCGCCAGGGAGCTTGGGGACGAATCTATCGCCGCATGCCGGTCGCCCACCTCGGCGAAGCGCGGCGGCATTGTGGCGAGCGTGAAGTCGCGTGGGTCGCAGGTGTCGATCTCGTCCCACGTCAGCGGTGCCGATACGCGCGCGTCAGGCGTCGGGCGCACCGAGTACGCGGCCGCTACGGTGCGATCTTTTGCATTTTGATTGTAGTCAATGAACACACCGTGGCGCTCTTCTTTCCACCACTTGCTCGTCGCCAGGCTTGGTGCACGCCGCTCAACATCGCGCGCGAGCGCGAGGGCGGCGCGACGGACCTCGTCAAACGTCCAGCTTGGCTCGATGCGCACGACAACATGCATCCCGCGCGAGCCGGAGGTTTTCGGCCAACCGACGAGCGCGAAGTCGTCGAGGGTTGCCTGGAGCACGCGCGCGACCTCCCGCACCTGGGCCCAACTGACGCCCGGCACCGGGTCGAGGTCGATGCGGAGCTCGTCGGGATGGTCCAGATCCTCCGCACGCACCGGGTGCGGGTGCAGCTCGAGACACGCGAGATTGGCCATCCAGGCGAGCGCCGCGGCATCTCGTGGAACCACCTCTTCGGCGGTGCGTCCGGACGGGAAGCGGAGGGACACCACCTCGATCCAGGGTGGCCGTGACTGCGGCGCACGTTTCTGATAGAAGAACTCGCCTTCGATGCCGTTTGGGTAGCGCACGAGCATGTTGGGCCGCCCGCCCGCGGCGCGGAGGGCACCGTCCGATACGGCGAGGTAGTAGCGGATGAGATCCATCTTGGTGTAGCCGGGCTGAGAGAACAACACTTTCCTCGGGTTCGAGATGGCGACTTCGCGCTGACCGACGACTACGAATTCTCGCTCGGTGTCGCTGCGCATGCAGTGTCCCCCCGCGATCATATCGCAGCAACAGCACCCTATCACGCTATCCTATCCGGGCGCGAGCGCGGGCGCTCGGGTCGCGGCATATGTCTACCGATCATATGTGCGGTAGGTTAAGGGGGTCAAGCCGCCTTCAAAACCCGCCGTTGGCAAGTTTAGTGTAAGATACATCTAAGATCGCCAGTTTGATCTTATTCGATCTTATAGGAAGAGCAACGTGACCCCGCGGCTTTTGTAAAAGATTGCTGGACCCGGCTCAATGTTTTTCCTTGGGGGGGGACAGCGTCATGAGGACCATCATCACGCCCGCGGATCTGCCGCAATACGTACCGGGAGAGATCTGGCTCGATGCGGTCGACGGAAGGTGGAACGAGCTGTCGATCCGCGGCTACAAGTACAAGCCGAGCGACATCAGCGCGCCACGCCTTGCCGACTACCTTATCGTCCTCTACACAGGTGGACCCACGCGAATGAGCCGTCACGTGGACGGACCGCGCATCACGTCGGACATCGTGTTCGGCGACGTCTCGCTGCTCACGCGATCCGTCGAAAGCGAATGGTGCTGGAAGGACGATATCGAGGTCCTCCACATCTATCTCGAATCGGGGCTTGTCCAACGTGTAGTCAATACCATTTTCGACCGGGATGTTGCCGATCTGAACCTCCGCGACGTCCTCAAGGTCAGGGACGATCTTCTCACGGGGATGGGCCATATGCTCATCCGCGAGGCCAGTTCCGACCTTTCCGGAACCCGCCTCTACGCGGAATCCATTGGCCACCAGATTTGCGTCCATCTGTTACGGAATTACTTCGATCTGAAATTTGCCGGTCCCTCGCCGTCGGGGAAATTAGATCATTTGAAGATGCGACACGTGCAAGAATTCATCGAAGAGCACCTCGGCGATAACCTGACCTTGGTCTCCCTGGCCGACGTTGCAGGCGTCAGCGCTTCTTACTTCAGCCACCTGTTCCGCAACAGCTTTGGCGTCGCCCCACATCAGTATCTCTTGAAGAGACGGCTCGACCACGCTCGCGACCTGTTGCAGAACAATCGACAATCGATCGCCGAGATCGCGTCCGTTACCGGATTCAGCGACCAGAGCCACCTGACGAGGCACTTCAAGCGGCGGTTCGGTGTCACGCCTCAGCAGTGCCGTCAAGATGATAGCAGGTTTGTGTGGGGCGGTGCGCAGTACGCGCTGACAAACACCCAAGCGCTCTCCCAGCCGAGACCCGCGTAGGGAGCGCCGAGACTGACGCGGCTAGAATGTTCAAACAACGACGATCATTTTGTCCAATACAATTCGCTCTCGCCAGCATACGCTGGGGTCAGAAAGGAGGTCTTACCCAACACAGGGAGGGTGATTCGAACGAAGATCCAGGTGTCGGGTCAATTTCACATTCTTTGAGGGCGGCGAGGATGCGCCGCAGGGGAAAGACGCATGACGACAATGGTCGCCGACACCGCACTCGCATTCGTTCAGCGCTTCGTCTAACCTCTAAATCGGCGTAAGAAGCTTACCGAAGCTCACGCGTGGCAGAGGCTCGGCGCGGGAGAGACGAGTTGATGGGCGGCGGAATCCCAAATCGGACGCGCGGCGATCATTGCGATCGCCCGGCGAACCTCGAGGGGCGCGGGCATCTGCCCGGGTATCGGGCACATGCCCCCCCTCGTTGAGAGGCTGAGCGTCGAAACCGCACGTACCGCAAATGGAACTCACATAAGGGGGAGAGACATGTTAGTGCTAGCACAGATTGCCCGAAACTGGTGGGTGTTCGTGTTCCGCGGCGTTGTCGCTATCCTCTTTGGCGTGTTGGCGTTCCTGCGCCCCAGTATTACCCTCGAGGCGTTAGTACTGCTGTTCGCGTTCTGGGCGCTCTTCGACGGCGTCCTGGCCTTGATCGGTTCGGTGGGGGCAGCTGAAGCGCACGAGCCGTGGTGGCCGCTCGTGTTGATCGGGCTGCTGGGTATCGCCGCCGGCGTCGCGACCCTCAAATGGCCGGGGATTACCGCGCTAGCGCTTCTCTTGGTCATCGCCTATTGGTCGATCTTCAGAGGCATCCTCGAGATCGTCGGCGCGGTCCGCCTGAGGGATCTCATTCAGGGTGAGGGGTGGTTCATCGTCGGCGGGCTTGCCTCGATCGCCTTTGGCGTGTTGCTCATCATATATCCGGGATCCGGCCTGCTCGCCGTGGTTTGGCTGATCGGAATCTATGCCGTGATCTTTGGCATCGCGCAATTGATGCTGGGCTTTCGCCTCAAGAATCTGGCGGGCGAGCTGCCGGCCCCGACCCCTGCCCGGGCCCGCTGATCTATCCGTGCACGTACCGGTAGACGCCGTCGAGGGCCGCCTATTGCAACGGATGATGCCGGTTGCGCGAGGCCTCATCCGCCCTGGCCGACGTTTCCGCCAGGGGCGTGGGCGGCCTTTCGACGGCCGCCGCCCGGCAGCTGTGACCAGAGCCAGATTGGGTCGCTCTCGACGTGGGCCCGAGCGATAGGCTCGAGGGTCGAGTCATCCAACGGCCCGATGCCCTGACGAGGATAGGCCGTTTTATCGCCGTCTGCGTCGTTGGCGCGGTCGCGCTGTGGTTCCTCTACAAGATACGGGTGGTCCTTCTCGTTCTGATCGCCGGCATGGCTCTCGCCTATGCCCTGGCCCCGCTCGTCAAGGTATTCTCGGGCGATCGGCCGCACCTGCGCTCCCTGGGTATCACCCTGGCCTATCTCACCGTCTTCGTGGGTCTTGCGGCGGCGAGCGTACTCGGGGTTCGGCCCGTCGCCAATGACGCTCGGATCTTTGCGACGACGCTGCCGGATTCTGTCCAGCGCCTCGATGCGTGGCTCGCCCAGACTTCTGCCGGCCTTCGTCAAGCGCTTCCTCCACGGCTGCAGGCGCAGCAGGACCCCAGCACAGGCAACATTATTGCCGGGAAGGTGCAGTCGGTCGCGTCGAACCTTGGGCAGTACGTGGCGGGTATCGCCGCCCTGGGGCAGTCGTTTGCCACCCTGGCCGCCGCAGGCGCGTTGGCGCTGGTCATCAGCGTGTTCCTCCTTGGGGACCCCGCGTACTTTCGGGGGCAGCTGTTCGCGATCATTCCCGCCGCCTTCCAGGCCGATGCCGAGACCCTCTTGGGCGAGATCGATCTCGTGTTGGCCGCTTTCGTGAGAGGCCAGATCGTGATCGCCGTGGCGGTGGGCCTCACCGCCACGCTGGCGATGCAGCTGATGGGCGTGAAGTACGCCGTGATCCTCGGGTTGTTCACCGCCGTGACCCAGCTCATCCCCCAGGTTGGAGGGGCGCTAGGGATGATCGCGGCGGTCGCCTTGACGAGCCTCCAAAACCCCGTGCTGGCGATTGGGGTCTTCGTCTTGTACATGGTGCTGTATCAGATATCGGGCAACGTCTTGGGTCCGTTGGTAATGGGGCGAGCCGTCAAGCTGCATCCGCTGGTCATTCTCCTGGCGACGATGGTGGGCACCGTCCTGGGGGGAGTCGTAGGACTCCTGCTCAGTGTGCCTGTCGCCGCGGTGCTGAAGGTCGTCTGGAATTTCTTCTATCCGCGCCTCGTGCGCCGCTGGGGTCTCGAGCCCTCCGTGGACCACAACGCGCCGGCGTTGCCACCAGATCACGGTGCGGGCTCCTAAGATGCCCCGCCCCTCGTTCGTCCAGGCGGTCAAAGCATCGTTTTCCGAATCCATTGGCGATATTGTGTTCGGCATGGAGGATGGGACCGTCTCGATTTTCGGTCTCGTCTTTGGCGTCGCCGCGAGTGCCTCCAACAGTCAAACGGTCCTCCTGGCCGGCGCCACCGGGGCGGCCGCGGCGGCGGTCTCGATGATGGCCGGCACCTACCTGGATGTGGAAACGGCGCGCGGTCAAGCTCGCGCGCAGCTCGCCCAGAAACGGGCCGAGATCGCGCACGAACCCGAAAAGGAAGCCAAGGCGGTCGATGCGCGGCTGCAGGGGGCAGGGTTCACCGCGCAAGAGCGCGGCGTGATCATCACCGCGCTCAGGCGCATGCCGGACACCTGGCTGCGACTGGAATCCGATGTGATGGAGCTCGGCCCGCTGGAGAAACGCAATCCGCTCGTCCAGTCTCTGTGGATGTTCGCGGCCGATTTGTTGGCGGCGGCCATTCCTGTCATCCCCTTTGCCTTGCTTTCTTTGGGGCCGGCGCGCAGCACCTCGGTCACCATCACCGGATTGCTGCTGGTGCTCCTTGGCGTCGGCCGGGCCAAGGTCGCGCGCACCAACCTCCTGCTGACGATCTTTGAAACCGTCGGTGTCGCGACGGCCGCGGCAGTGGCGGGGTTCCTCATCGGCAAATTGGTCACGCGGTAGCGGAAAGGGGAAGTGCGGCGATGTTATTCCCACAACGCGATGAGTCCCGCTCGCTCAGCAGGTTCCCGATCGCGCTCGTCCTGATCATCGCGGCCAATGTCATGGTCTTCTTGATCGAATTGGCCTTGGGGGACAGTTTCATTCTGCGGTACTCGATGAAGCCGGCGGAGATCGCCCGCGGCGAACACCTCGAGACCCTGTTCACATCGATGTTCATGCACGCGAACTTCCTGCATATTTTCGGGAATATGCTCTACTTGTGGGTGTTTGGTGACGAACTCGAAGCGAACTACCTCGGTCCGATCCGCTTCATCCTGTTTTACTTCATCTGCGGGCTGGCGGCCGGCTTCCTGCAGATCGCCGTCAGTCCCAGTTCTACCGTGCCGAACCTGGGCGCCAGCGGGGCGATCGCGGGCGTGCTCGGGGGGTTCCAGATCGTGTTTCCGCGGGACCGCATCTTGGTCTACATCTTTCCGTTTTGGCACGCCCGCATCACCTCCTTCGTCCTGATCGGCTTCTGGTTCATCAGCCAGTTGATCAGCGGCGTGGGAAGCATCTCGTCCACCGCCCAGTCGGGCGTCGCGTACTTCGCCCATATCGGGGGATTCATCGCCGGCCTCGTGCTCATCAAGCTCTTCGGTGCGGGAAGACGCCCGGAGGGCGGGCAAGACGATCTCCAACTCGGAGGCTGAACGGCTCATGCGGACATGTAAGGAGGGAGACCCATGACCCCCAGAGAGGTGCGAAACCAAATCCGTACACGAGTAGAACAGTGGCAGGCCACCCTCGAGCAACTTCGGGCCGAGAGAAAGGACATGACGGGGGAGGCCCGGCGGGCGCAGGTCGAGCGCCTTCAGGAGTTGCAGGCGAAAGTCGCCGAAGCGGTCCGGGAGTGGCAGGCCGGTATCGATGAATACGATTCGGACCCGACCCAGACGACGCAGAAGGAGTTCGAACATCAGGTTGGGCTGCCCGAGCTCGAGAAGCAGATCACTGCGGATCTGGCCGCGTGGAAAAAGGAAGGTCATGGCGTCGGTTAGGGCGGTGACGCTCGAGGCAGGCATCCTGGATGGATGCTGAACGCCGGCGGTTGGAAGAAGCGCGAGCGCACGGTGTCCCTTGGAAAAAGTGGGGGCCCTTTCTCAGTGAGCGCCAGTGGGGAACGGTCCGCGAGGACTACAGCGAGACGGGAGACGCGTGGGACTACCTCACGCATGACCAGGCGCGCTCGCGAGCCTATCGATGGGGAGAAGATGGCTTGGCCGGCGTGTCCGACGAGGAGCAACGCCTCTGCTTCGCGCTCGCGCTGTGGAACGGCGCCGACCCGATCCTCAAGGAGCGCCTGTTCGGCCTGACGAACAGCGAAGGCAACCACGGCGAGGACGTCAAGGAATACTACTTCTACCTCGACAGCACGCCGACTCATTCGTATTGCAAATGCCTGTACAAATATCCGCAGGCGGCCTATCCGTACGACGACCTCGTTCGAACGAACCGCCAGCGCAGTCGGTATGAGCAAGAGTATGAGCTGCTGGATACGGGGATCTTTGACCACGACCGCTATTTTGACGTGTTTGTCGAATACGCGAAGGAGTCTCCCGAAGATTTGTTGATCGCCATCACCGTGTGCAACCGCGGCCCCGAGGCCGCGACCATCCACGTGCTCCCCACGTTGTGGTTTCGCAACACGTGGTCCTGGTCTGACCGGACGCCCAAGCCCACCTTGAGGCAGATTGAGGGGCCGTCCGGCATCGTCGCAATTGAGGCATCCCATCCCGACCTCGGCAATCGATACCTCTACTGCGACGGGGATGTGGCGCTGCTGTTCACGGAGAACGAGACGAACACCCAGCGCCTTTTCAACGTCCCCAACCGCACGCCCTACGTGAAGGATGGGATCAACGACTGCGTCGTGCGTGGTCGACGCGAGGCGGTGACCCCCGAGCGGAGGGGGACCAAGGCGGCGGCCCACTGGCCCGTCGTCGTCGGCGCCGGAGAGAACCGCAGGATCCGCCTCCGGCTGACGCCTGTGGCGCCCTCAACGCTCGGTGCCACCTATCCGGTCGCCGGCGGCGGTCCCTTCGGCAGCCACTTCGACGAGGTTCTGCGGCTCCGGCAGGACGAGGCGGACGCCTTCTACCGTGGAATCACGCCCGAGACGATAGGCGAAGACGCGAAGCGGATCATGCGGCAGGCCCTGGCAGGCATGCTGTGGTCCAAGCAATACTACGGTTTAGACGTCTACCGCTGGCTCCGGGAGCACGGGATCTCGATCGACTCGACGAATCGCCAGGGAATCCGCAACCGCCAGTGGTTTCATATGATCAACGACGACGTGATCTCGATGCCCGACAAGTGGGAATACCCGTGGTACGCCGCGTGGGATCTCGCCTTTCACACCATGGTCCTGGCTATGGTGGACCTTGATTTGGCCAAGCAGCAGCTTGATCTCATGCTCACCGAACTGTACATGCATCCCAACGGGCAGGTCCCAGCGTACGAGTGGAACTTTGGGGACGTCAACCCGCCGGTTCATTCGACGGCGGCGCTGTTCGTGTACAACGCCGAGAAGCAGCTGCGCGGGCAAGGCGACGTCGCGTTCCTGGAGCGGTCTTTCCAGAAACTCTTGCTCAACTTCACGTGGTGGGTGAACCGCAAGGATCCAAACGATCGGAACGTCTTCGAGGGGGGCTTTCTGGGTCTCGATAACATCGGGGTCTTCGACCGGAGTGCCCCGCTGCCGACCGGCGGCCACCTGGAGCAGGCTGACGGGACGGCCTGGATGGCCCTGTTCAGCATGAGCATGCTCGAGATTGCCCTCGAGCTCGCCCTTCACGATCCAGTCTACGAGAGCCTGGCCGTCAAGTTCGCGGACCACACGTGGCTGATCGCGGCCGCGATGGGCCGGCTGGGCGGACATAGCGATGGGATGTGGGATGAGGAAGACGGCTTCTTCTACGATGTACTGCGGTTGCCGGACGGCACCTCGACGCGGCTGCGGGTCCGATCCATCGTGGGGCTGCTCCCCCTGTGCGCCACCGCGGTGTTCCCCAAGGAGATCGTCGAGCGATACCCCATGTTCATGCAGCGGGTGCGCCGGCGCCTGGCGGCCGACCCGGAGATGCTGCAGTTCGTCGGTTTCTCGGGGGAACCCAGGGTGTCCGGGCGCAGAATCTTCGCCATACTCGACGAGGGCAGGCTACGCCGGGTCCTGACACGCATGCTGGACGAACGGGAGTTTCTGAGCCCCTATGGGATCCGGTCGGTCTCCCGATATCACGCGGAGCATCCATTCAGCGTGACCGTTCGCGGGGAAGAGTACCGAGTGGCCTACGAACCCGCGGAGTCAGCGTCGGGGATGTTCGGCGGAAACTCCAACTGGCGCGGTCCGATCTGGTTCCCGCTGAACGTGCTGATTCTTCAGGGCCTGCTCCAATTTTACGCGTACCTCGGCGATGCGTTCACGGTGGAGTACCCGACCGGCTCAGGGCGGCAGATGACGCTGTTCCAGATCGTTGAAGACATCGGGTTGCGGCTCACCCGCATCTTTCTCCGAGACGAGCACGGCCGCCGCCCCGTCTATGGCGGAGCCGAGAAGTTTCAGACCGACCCCCATTGGCGCGACCTCCTCCTCTTCTACGAGTACTTCCACGGGGACAACGGGGCGGGGATCGGCGCCAGTCACCAGACGGGCTGGACCGGTTTGGTGGCCCGCCTCATCCAGGGGCACGCAGTCCTGAGCCACGAGGGACTGCTCGAGCGTGAATCAGGCCCTGCGGCGTTTCTCTATGGGACGCGCGGCGCGCCCACATCGCCCAGCGCGCCTATTGGGTGAAACCCGGACAGCTCATCGCGCCGGCGAACGCCGCGGCTGGGCGCTGCTTGACAAGAAACACGTGTCTGATATGCTGGCCCTGGCATCCATACGAGAATACGACTGACCGAGGGGGGTGGGAAGACGCCAGACAACTTGACGTGTCCGGGATTCTCTAATCTCCCCCAGGTTCTTGGTTACTGACCGACGCAACAGACGCAGGATGTGCCGCAGCACATATCGATGATTGATCCGGGGGTGGGGAGGTGTTCAGTCCGGTCAGCGGTCAACTTCGGTTATTCCCTTCTGGCGTCCTCACACACAACGAGGCGTTTCCCGTCGTAACGGGCCTCGTGTGGCGGCATCGCACCACGCTGATCACCGGAGCCTCCAAGACCCAGCTGGCGTTGCAACTCGCCCACGCTGTAGCATCGGGTCACCCCTTCCTGGAAATGACAGTCCCTTCTCCGCTCCCTGTCCTTTACATTTGCCAGCGACTCCGGCCGGACGACTTAGCATATCGATTGAGAAACCTGACACTGTACTTTGGTGCTCCCAAAGCGGTGTTGCACCATGTTTCGACCAAGGGTGATTTTATCAGGGAGAAGCAGATCCGAGACCTCATGGACGCGCATCGCCCGGGGCTGCTCGTCCTCGATTCCCTGCTCCTCAACATCGAGACCACACCGATCATCCGTCACTTTGGCTGCGCGGTGGCCTTGGTGCATCCCTGTCAGTTGACGGCTGACGCCACTGCGGTGGTCGCGGAGGATGAGGAGGATTCGTCCGACTATCCAACGTTCATGCTGCACATCAAGCGTGGCGGTCATGAACAGTCGTTCAAGATCAGGCGGCTCGGCGCAGTGTTCACGCTTGTTTCGTGATGTCTGCTCGGCGGCCGAGGACTGCAGCACCTCCGGTGCAGCGTCCGGTGCCGAACTCAACCCCTGTTTCCCGAGGATGTGAAACGGCGATCGCCGTCATGAACGCACGGCCGTCGGGCTGATCCTCTCCGATCCTATCCCACTACCACGCGAACTCCGCCTTGACAACCGCTCGGGGCGGGTATAACCTTTTACCTAGTAGAACGATACACCATTTTTTTCGGCCCGACGGGGGGCCCCGCCCCTTTGGCGGGACGTGACGCGGGACGCGCGATGGCAGGGGGGACCGGTCTGGCCGATCCCACGACGATCCGAGACGTCGCCCGGCTCGCCCGGGTGTCCGTGAGCACGGTATCCAACGTGCTGAACGGGCGCTCCCGCCGCATGCGGCCCGCAACGCGCCGCCGGGTGGACCGCGCCATTACGCGCCTCAGCTATCATCCCAACCGGGCCGCCCGCCAGCTCCGCACCGGCCACGCCCGGACGATCGCGCTTGTCGTGCCTTCGGTGGCCAACCCGTTCTGGGGCACCTTCGCCATGTACGTCGAGAGCGCGGCGATGGCGCACGGCTATCAGGTCGTCCTCTGTAACACGGACCGGGATCGGGCTCGCGAGCATGCCTATGCCGCGGGACTGTGGCGTGACGGCATCCGGGACGTCATCCTCGGCTCTTCCCTCCCATCGCTGGATCACATCGCCGATTTAATGGCCCGGGGTCTCACGGTCGTCGCCCTTGGACTCCCCCCGGGCGCCGGCGGCATCCCGCCCGCGGCCAGCATCAGCGTGGACAACCACCAAGGGGGCCTGCTCGCGACCCGGCACGTGCTGCGGCAGGGACATCGCCGCATCGCCTTCCTCTCCGATCTGGCCCGGTTCACGAGCCGCGTCGAGCGTTACCGGGGCTACCGTGATGCGTTGGCGCACGCGGGTCTCGCGCCCGACCCGGCGCTCATTTGGATGCGAGGCGCCGACACCATGTCGCGCGACGCGGGAGGGGCTGACATCGGCCGCGTGGGCACCCGGCGCCTGCTCGCCGGTCCGAAACCGCCGACCGCGATCGTGACCGGGAATGATCTCTGCGCGTTCGGCGTCCTCGCCGCGGCGAGGGAACTCGGGCTCAGCGTCCCTCGGGACCTCTCGGTCGTCGGGTTCGACGACATCGACCTCGCTCGGCTCGCCAATCCCCCGCTGACGACGGTCCGCCAGCCGGCGCGCGAACTGGCTCGGATGGCGGTGGACCAGGTCTTGCGGGCCGCGGTCCAGCGCCTGGAGCGGGAGACGGCGACGTTGGTGGTGCGGCCCCGGCTCATGGTGCGGGCGTCCACCGCACCACCGCGGGGGTCACGCGCGCGGGTGGGGGAGGGGGAGACACCCGTGGCCAGCCGAGGTCGACACGCGTGATGACACAGAAGGGGGTGATCGGAGCAGAGCGGCGCAGCCCAGTGATGCCTTCTCCACGAAAGTGGGGCAACTTCGTACGCATAAGAGCTATCCAAAGGAGGGCAGACGATGGAAAAGCCCAAGGGGAAGACATCGCCCAGACGGTACACTCGCAGAGGCTTTCTGACCACGGTAGCGCGGGGTACCGTCGCCACGGGCGTGCTCACCGCGTATGGTGCCATCACTGTGACCTCAAAGGCAGCGCCGGCCGCGGTGAACATCGGCGGACTGTACCCGGTCACCGGAAGCTTCGGACAAATCGGGCAGGGCTGCGTCAATGCCGCCAAACTCGCGGTACAGATGGTCAACAGCGCCGGCGGCATCAAGTCGCTTGGCGGTGCCCCGCTGAACCTGATCCTCTCCGACGTGCAGAGCGATACCACCGTGACGCGCACGGAGACGGAGCGGTTGATCACAAGCAATAGGCTCTCCGCGATTCACGGCTCCTATGCCAGCGCTCTCACGCTGATCACCAGCGAAGTGGCGGAGCGGCTCAAAGTGCCGCTGCTGACCGGCTCGAGCTCGGACTTGCTCAATCAAGGAGGCCGCAAGTATACCTTCACCCCCTTCGCCCGGGCCTCCCAGTTCGCTCAAGCGCAGCTCCGGATGGCCAAGCTGATCAGCACCGGTAGGCCGAAGGTGGCGGTGGTGTTCGAGAATACCGCCTTTGGCACGTCGAACTCCAAGGGCCTCCAGAGCCAGGCGCCCGGCGCAGGCGTGGAGATCGTCATGTTCGAGCCGTACTCGGCCGGCTTCGCCGATGCCAGCCCCCTCATCAACAAGGTCAGGGCCTCCGGCGCCAGCATGCTCTTCGCCGTCTCCTATCTGACCGACCTGGTCCTCATCGTCCGCACGATGAAGCAGATGGGGGTCAACATTCCTCTCAACGGGGGCTCGGGGGGCTTCATCATTCCCGACTTTTACAAGAATGTGGGAAAAGACGCGGAAGGGCTAGTGGGCGTTGCCCACTGGAACCACGACATGAATGCCGACGCGAGGACCGTGGACGCGGCCTATCAGAAGCTCTACGGGGAATTCGCCTTCGAGTATGCGGGCGGCCTGATCGCCCAGACGTTCATGATCGCCGACGCACTCGAGCGGGCGGCGTCGCCCGACCCGCAGAAGGTACGGGACGCCCTGGCATCTCTTGACGTTTCCAAGGGCTACGCCGCGATGGCGCCCGGCGGAAAGGTGAAGTTCGACCAAAACGGCAAGAACGTCTACGGACATCCGCTGGGCGTCCAATGGCAGAAGGGCAACTTGGTGACCGTGTTCCCCAAGGGGGAGGCTCAGGCCTCGCTTATCAAGGCGTAAGGGGCCGCCAGAGACCATCGCCCATGACAATCGTCGTTGCCCAGGCCGTGGTGAACGGCTTGCTCATCGGGGGCATCTACGCGCTCGTGAGCATCGGCGTCACGCTGATCTTCGGTGTGGTGAAGATCGTCAACTTCGCCCAGGGCGAGTTCGTCATGATCGGCATGTACATCAGCTGGTGGTTGGCGTCTCACTTCGGGCTGGACCCGGTGGCGTCGCTCGTCGTCTCGATGCCGGCGCTGTTCGTCGCCGGCGTGCTCCTGCAACGATTCCTGATCCGGAGGGTGCTGGGACTTGGCGACATGCCCCAGATCTTCCTGACATTTGCGCTCTCCCTGCTCCTCATGAACCTGGCGCTCCTGCTGTTCACGGCCAACTATCGGACGGTGCAAACCAGCTACGCGCTGTCTGCGATCCACATCGGGCCCCTGTATATTGGGGTGGCAAAGCTCATCGCCTTCGTCCTGGCGATGCTCCTCAGCGGCGCCCTAGCAGTGTTCCTACGCGCCACCGATTTGGGTAAAGCCATGCGGGCCTCGGCGCAGAGGCGAGAGGTCGCGATGCTGATGGGCGTCAATCCCGACCATGTCTTCGGCGTGGCGATGGGTCTGGCGCTGGCGCTGGCGGGTGCCGCCGGTTCGCTGATCGTGCCGTTCTATCCCGTGTATCCCGGAGTCGGCCAGGTGTTTGTGCTGATGGCGTTCGTCGCCGTGGTGCTGGGAACGCTAGGCAACGTCACAGGTGCGCTCATCGCCGGTCTAATGATGGGGATGGCCGAGTCGCTCGGTATTCAGTTCGTAGGGGCGGACTCGGGGCTGATCGTGGTGTTCGCCATGCTGCTCCTGACGCTGGCGGTCAAGCCCAGCGGCCTCTTCGGCGGACGGATACGGTGAGACGAGGGCTGCGGCCTCCGCGTCCTCTTGGGCTCGCGGCGGCCGCGTTGGTTTTGATCCTCCTGCCCCGGGTCGTATCAAGTGCCTTCGCGATCGACATCCTCGTCAGGGTGTTGCTCTTCGCGTTTATCGGCGTGGCCTGGAACCTCTTGGGTGGTTATGCCAAGCAGCTGTCGCTGGGTCACGCCGCGTATTTCGGCCTCGGCGCCTACACCTCGACCATACTCTTGCTTCGGTTCGGCGTGTCGCCCTGGATAGGGATCGTGACCGGCGGGCTTGTGGCGATGCTGGCGAGCCTGCCGATCGGCGCCTTGTGCTTCCGGCTGCGGGGGCCGTATTTCGCCATCGCCACCATCGGGACGGCGCAAGCCTTGATGCTGCTGTTTCTGAAGTTCCGCGATTTCGCCTGGGGCGCCGAGGGCACCACCATACCCTACCATGGAAACGCGCCCTTGATGATGCAGTTCGATACCAAGGCTGCGTATTACTACATCGCCCTCAGCATGCTGGCGATCGGGCTCGCGATCACCTATTGGGTCGAGCGATCCTGGATGGGATACTACCTGGTTGCCGTGGGAGAAGACCAGGACGCGGCGGAAGCCGTCGGAGTGAACGTCCCGCGGATCAAGCGGGACATCTACTTGATCAGCGCGTTCCTCACCGGTCTGGCCGGGACCTTCTACGTCCAGTACATCTACTTCATCGATCCGAATACCGCCTTCAACTTCAACGTCTCAGTGGAGGCGGCGCTGGTTTCGATCGTGGGAGGGGTCGGCACGTTGTGGGGCCCGGTCGTCGGCACCGTCGTGCTGGAGCCCACCTCTGCTCTGGTTCAGAGCTGGCTCGGCGGCGCCCATGGAGGGGTGCAGTTGACCCTCTACGCTGTCATCCTGATCGTCGTCATCATGTGGCGGCCGACCGGACTGCTGGGAGTTCTGACGGGCGCCTACGAACGCATGGTCCGAGTTGCCCCGAGCGGCGTCTCGGGCACGGCAACCACCAAGCCGAAGGGGGCTCCCCTCGATGGGTGAGCTCCTGGTCGTCCGTGACCTCAGCAAGCGGTTTGGCGGTCTGCGAGCCGTGCAAGACCTCTCCTTTTCGGTGGGAGAAGGGCAAATCGTTGCCCTGATCGGGCCGAATGGGGCCGGCAAGACCACATGCTTCAACCTGATCACCGGGTATTACCGTCCCGATGCGGGGTCGATCCTGGCTTTTGGCCATGAACTGGTGGGTCTGCGCCCCTATGACGTCTGCGCTCGCGGCCTGGCCCGCACCTTCCAAGTTGCCAGGCCGTTCGGCCAGATGACGGTGCTGGCGAACGTGATGACCGGCGCATTTCTGCGCGACAAGAAGCTGCAGGTGGCACGCCAGCGGGCCCGCGAGGCGATCGAATTCGTGGGGCTGTCGGCTAAGGAGAACACCCTGGCGTGCGACCTCACCACCATTGACCAACGGCGGCTGGAGATGGCCCGGGCGCTCGCGACGGAGCCCCGTCTCGTTCTTCTCGACGAGGCCATGGCCGGGCTGAACCCGGCAGAGATCGATCAAGCCGTCGCGCTGGTCGGCCAGCTTTCTAAGCGCGGGCTGACCATCGTGATTGTCGAGCACGTGATGCGTGCCATCATGGCCGTGGCTCAGCACATCGTGGTGCTGGACCACGGGCAGAAAATCGCTGAGGGCGGTCCCAAGGAGGTCGCCGCAAACCCAGAGGTGATCCGCGCCTATCTGGGAAGCGGCTACTCGCATGCGTGAACATGGGCGACGTCGCGGCGAAGCGACTCCTGGAGGCAGTCGGTGTTAACGCTATCCGGAGTGAGCGCCAGCTACGGGTCGGTGAAGGCGGCGATTGACGTCAGCATAGAAGTCGGTGAGGGAGAAGCCGTCGGCCTCTTGGGAGCCAATGGAGCCGGCAAGAGCACCACGCTGCGCGCGATCTCCGGACTTGTGCGGCTGACGTCGGGCACCATCACGTTTGGGGGAGCCAATATCAGCTCCTTGCCGCCCTACAAGGTCACGGCACTCGGGATCGCCCACGTTCCAGAGGGCCGCCAGGTGTTTCCTGAGATGACCGTGAGAGAAAACTTAGAGATGGGGGCCTACATTCCGAGTGCCAAGGCTCAGCGGAACCGTACCCTAGATCTGGTCTTCAGCATCTTTCCTGTGCTGGGTGAGCGCCGAAGGCAACTCGCCGGCACGATGAGCGGGGGGGAACAGCAGATGCTCGCCATAGGCCGCGGCCTGATGCTACAGCCGCGGCTGCTGATGCTCGACGAGCCGTCACTGGGGCTCGCGCCAGTCGTGACCGATGCCACCTTCGACAAGATCCAGGAGATCCACGCCTTGGGCATGGCCATCCTGCTGGTTGAACAGAACGTGAGCCGAGCGCTGACCCTGGTGCAGCGAGCCTATGTGCTGGAGAGCGGCAAGGTGGTGATGCAGGGCGCCAGCGCTGAGCTGGCAAACAACAAGCAGGTGCAGGCGGCCTACCTCGGTATCTGAGCGGGAGTAGCCGGGTCGGGTCAAATAATCTTTGCCACCAAAGACCCGCAATGTGTGTTAGGCTAGTAGCCTACCATCCAACCAGACCGGGTGCTCCGCGCCTCTGGCTGAGCAGAGCCGGATACTCCTAAGACCCGAGGGGGAATGGCCGTTTATGCGAAGAGAGCGCAGGCAGACGGGCAGCACACGCACGGCCAAACAGAGCAAAATGGACTCAGTACTTCCGCAGACCGCCGTTCATCCAGGGCGGTTCCCCTGGGACCGGTATGTACAGGACGTCCGAAAGCCCTCCGAGAGGGCACTACGCAGGTCTTTTGGTGCGAAATTAGACTCCGCGACCCGGAAAGGCTAACGCGCCCCCCTGGAGGGCGCCAGGCAATTCATGTGATGATTACAGGCTTTGACGAACGAGGTAGTCACGGCCGCGGTTGGTGATGCTCGCCAACCCTGCTCCATCTGTCTTTCGAACCCAGGTCGCCAGTCCATAGTCCGCGCAGTACAGGAGGTGCCGCTCCACTTCTTCTCGCGGCAAACCAAGGGTCTCTCCCAAGGATAAACTCTTTAGTCCCTCTGGCCGATCCCGCAGCGCACCCAAGATTCGGTTACGGTTCTTTTCAAGCGCCATACCTTTTCCCCCTTCTCCGGCGGGATCGTGATGACCAGCATCCCGTAATTCCACTTAGTCTCTCATAGCGCCCCGATCTTGTCACTATCACGATGGTGCATGAGAATGCAACAATCGAATTCCATGGATGGTCCCACGAATGTTAGAATGGCGTCAGCGGCTAGAAAGCGACGAGGGGCGAACATGACAGACAGCGTATTCCCGGCACCGCCGCAGTATCCGGCCGGTCCATTCGTCGCGAACGATACGGATGACGACCGGCGACGTGGTGCATGGATCGACGAGATCGACTGCGCCCCGACGCGGCTCCGTGAGGTTGTGTCGGGTCTGGCGGACGAGCACCTCGATAGGAAGTATCGGAACTGGACGATCCGCCAAATCGTGCACCACCTGGCGGACAGCCATCTGAACAGCTACGTGCGCTTCAAACTGGCGCTTACCGAAGAGCGGCCGACGATCCGGCCCTATGACGAAACCCGGTGGTCCTTGCTGGCCGACGCGCAGCGCGCAGCCATCGAGCCGTCATTGCAACTCCTAGAAGGGCTGCACGCCCGATGGGTGTACTTGATCCGCGCGGTGCCGCCGGAGGGGTTTGCGCGATCATTCTATCATCCGGAGAACCAAGAGGTCGTGCCGCTCTGGCGCGCGCTCGCCTACTACGCCTGGCACGCCCGTCACCACACCGCGCAAATCGAGTGGGTGAAGAAGCATACATTGCCGGTGCGATAGGGGAGATTGAGTATGTCACGTTTCCTGCTGCTCCTGTACCAATCTCCGACCAGGTTCGGTAATCTGTCACCCGAGGAGATCCAGAAGATCGTTGCAAAGTATATGGCGTGGCGTGAGGACTTGGTGCGACGCAACAAGATGCGGGGCGGGGAGAAACTGACTGACGACGGCGGCCGGCATTTGCGGATGCATCGCGGAAACGTGTCGGTTACCGACGGCCCATACAGCGAAGCGCACGAGGTTCTCGGCGGTTTCTTCGTGATCGATGCGGCCGATTACCGCGAAGCGGTTGAAATCGCTCGTACCTGTCCCCATCTCACCGAAGGCCAGCGCGTTGAAGTGCGCGAAGTCGAATCCATGAGTTGATGAGCGTCGGAGGATCCATGGACAGGCGTTCCGAGAGGGTCAACCAGTTGGTCGACCATCTATTTCGCCATGAGGTGGGGCGGATGGTTTCCCGACTGGTCCGCGTGTTTGGCGTACACCGCCCGGGTTTGGCCGAAGACGCCGTGCAGTTCGCTATGATGCAGGCGCTTCGGCTGTGGGCGTACAAAGGTGTCCCACGCCTTCCCCAGGCCTGGCTCATGCGGGTCGCCTATAACCGCGCCCTGGACGTCGTCAAGAGCGAGCGGAGACTTCACCTGTTCGAAGACATAGAGGAAATCTGGGCGCGCGAAGGGATCGCTGAGCCCCAGACGCCATCGGCCGAGGACCTTTCTCGGTTTTCTGATGAGGTCGCGGACGACCGGCTCGCGCTCATCTTTGCCTGCTGTCATCCGGCGCTCCCGCGTCACGCAAGCATCGCCCTGACCCTTAAAGTCGTGTGTGGCTTTGGCGTCGAGGAAATCGCGCGTGCATTTCTGTCGACCGAGGTCGCGGTGGCGCAGCGGCTGGTGCGTGCGAAGCGCTTGATTCGCGAGCAGGGAATTCGGTTTATAGTTCCGAGCTCCGAGCAACTACCCGAACGACTGGATATTGTGCTCGAGGTGCTGTACCTGCTCTTTACGGAGGGCTACGCGGCGACGGCGGGTGACCGCCTCGTCAAGGATGATCTGTGCGCTGAGGCGATCTGGCTGGCCATGTTGCTGACGGAAAATCCCATCACCGCTCAGCCGGAATGTCACGCCCTCCTCGCGTTAATGCTGTTTCAGGCCGCGCGCCTTGAGGCGCGGACCGATGCGGCGGGCGACTTGCTGCTCCTGGAGGACCAGGACCGCAGTCTGTGGGACCGACCGATGATCGACCTCGGCCTGCGTCATCTCGAACGCGCCGCACGAGGGGAGAAACTCACCGTATATCATCTACAGGCTGAAATCGCCGCGATCCATGCGAACACGGCGCATTTCACGCTGACGAACTGGGAGCATATTCTTTCTCTGTACGATCTATTGCGGGAGAGACAACCGACGCTCGTCGTGCTGATCAACCGGGCCATTGCTCTTGCCCAGATCAAAGGGCCCGCCGCGGGGCTGGCGGCGCTCAAGACGATTCCCGTGGAGCATCAATTGGAACGATATCTATTTCTGCACCTGGCGGAGGGCGAGTTTCATCGTCGTCTGGGACACGTCGACGAGGCGGCGCTCTGTTACCTTCGAGCGCTGGATGTTGCTAGAACCGAGCCCGAGCGGCGTTTTGTGCAGCGAAAACTGGCCACCATGCAAATGGGGCCCCCGCAGGGCGGACGCGTCGTTGTCGATTTTGGACCGGGGAAATCGTCTTAGTATCGAAGGGCATTAAAGCCACCATTCCACAGTTGAGGGAGGTCGGTCATGGCAAACCCGTTCGTGCACGTGGAACTGAACACCACCGATGTGGCCAAGGCCAAGGCGTTCTACGGGAAGCTGTTCGCATGGCAGCTGGAAGACCTCGAGATGGATGGCATGGGGTACACGATGATCAAGGTGGGCGAAGGAACCGGCGGGGGCCTCATGAAACACCCCGTACCCGGCGCGCCTTCGGCGTGGCTGGCCTATGTCCAGGTGGACGACATTGGCGCCGCGACGCAAAAAGCCAAGTCGCTGGGCGCTCAGGTCATGAGGGACGTGACGGAAGTGAAGGGAGCCGGCTGGTTTAGCATCATCATCGACCCGACCGGTGCGGCCCTCGGCCTCTGGAAGCCCAAGTAGCCCGATAGCGAAGGGTCACCGGTAGGAGCGTTCAACCCGCTCCTACCGGTGCGAGGCACTGCAGGGCAAGGTCTCGGTCACACTACCTCTCAATCAAACCGCGCAAGTCTCGTCTCATCCCGGGGTCCAAGGGGCTCATATGCGATCCGCTTGTGACACTATATCCACAGTCTTTCCACAATATCCACAACGTCCACAAGTGTAACGTAGGCATAAATAGCAGTAGCAAACACGTGGTGGCTCGAACGTCGGATCGGTACCGCTCTGCCTGCTTTCCGACCCACTCCCTTCTAACCTCCCAAATTTCGCCCGAGATCCTACGTAGATTTCCTATCGATCCGCATCGATGTTGCAGCGGCGTAACAATGCGAGCCTTTTATTAATAGCCCCAGAGGAGTGCCCCGCCTCATCAAGTAAGGGAATACTGAACGTTCGATGCCACTAAATGGCGAGGTGACCTGCAATGAGGAACCTCTCGGTTCTACTCATCATCGCGTCTCTGATGTGGTTGACGGGTCCAAGCTCCGGCGGGCGAAACGCCCATCCGGCATGGCCCGGGGTCGGGGGCGGGTTGCAGACCGCGGGCCCCGGCGTGCCCATCATCCCACTTGGCGACGACGCCGGAGGGAGCCACTAAGCGGCCGTTTCGTATATTTGTGGGCTCGTGCCACAGGAACGCAGGACTCTCGTGCCCTGATAGGCAAATAGCGATGGCGGAGCGTTAAGCCAGACTCGTTCACTCAAGGGTGCACCGTGCCGTCATCGTTGGGAGAGCGCATCCGGGCCCGGCGTCAGGAGCTCGGTCTGACACAGGCGGCCGTCGCGGGCGACCGCCTGTCCAAGGGGTTCATCAGCCTAATCGAGATGGGGCGCGCGAAACCCTCGATCGAGACCCTGAGGCTTTTGGCGAAACGATTACAGAAACCGATCGGGTACTTCGTCGAAGGCGACACCACGTTGAGTCGAAAAGCCTTGCATGCGAAGCTCGCGTCGGCGTGGATCTCGCTCAAGCGCGCGGAGTTTACTCAGGCCGCAGAGCTCTTTGCCGAGTCGCGCAAAATCGCCAAACACCACAAAGACGTGAGCGCAGAGGCAGACTCCTACATCGGCCTCGCCTCGGCGCTCGCGGGCCTTCGGCAATTCGACGCCGCTCAACGGAATGTGCGGCGCGGGAAAGAACTGGCGGAGGCAGCGCAATCAAGCCATCACCTCGCGCGCGTGTCCCAGGTCTTGGGCCTCGTCGAGTACTATCGGGGGAACTTGACCGCCGCTCGGGAGCATTTTCTCGAGGGCTACCATTGTGTGCAAAAATCGACGAACCCGGATCTCTCCCTGGCCGGCAGCATGTTGCTCAATCTGGGGAACGCGTTCCGTGAGAGCGGCGACGTTGCGGAGGCCACGAAATGGTACCGCGAGGCGCTGAAGACGCTCGAGCCTACGCACGACCTCCCGCGTATTGGGTTGGTCCACGTACAGCTCGGGACGGCCCAGCGGCAACGAGGCAACTACGACGGCGCGCTCGCGCATTTCACCCGCGCCGAGCATATCTTTGAGCTTTTGGAGGACATCAGCCTGCTCGCTCAGGCTCGGAACAGCATCGGGATCATGCTGGTCGAGCAGGGCGAGATCGAGGAGGCGATCACACACTTCAAGAGTAGTCTTTCCATGAAGGAGCGCGTCGGCGACGATCCGGGGCGGGCCCGGACCCTGACCGAGCTTGCGCGCGCGTTCGCCGCGAAGGGTTTGTTCGCGGACGCGCAGCGGGCACTGGCGGAGAGCGAGCGGCTCACCCAGAAATTGGGAGATGTCACGGAGCATGCCCGGGTCCAGCTCGCGCGGGCGCGAATCCACGTCGCTCTTCATCGTAATCCCGATGCCATACGGCAATACGAGACGTCGATCGCGGTATTGGAGAAACTCGGCCTGCGCGCCGACCTCGTGCATGCCTGCAACGAACTTGGTGAACTCTTGATTCAACAGAAACGCCCTTCGGAAGCAGCGCCGTATCTGTCGAAGGCGCTACACGCGCTCCGAGGCGAGACGCACGCGCCGATCATGCCTCTGGAGAGGATGCCTCCTCGCGGTCGGAAGGCGCGCCGATCAGGAAGCCGGGGCGCACACCATCCCGGACGCGCGCCGCGCCTCCAGATTGAGACACGATCGGCGACGGGGGATCGGGCCGTTCCGTGAGGTCATAGCGCGACGGTGGACGGCGGCGGACATCAGGGCGTGCCGGCGGTTGCGGCAAAGTTGGCGTTCTGGAGCGACTGGACGTAGCTGTTGTCGTAAAAGTCCGTGACGGGCTGCGTGATCTTTCTCTCGTGCAGGATGAACTCCATCCCGGGCACGCTGACCAACGGATACACCGAAAAGAACCGGTCGCGATAGATCTCAAATCCCTGCTTTAATTGGTCATCCCTCATCGGGAGATACTTGTGGATCAGCGCCAGCGCCGCGGCGATGTTCAGCGGGTTCTTGACGAAGACCATGGCGGCAACGATCGCCCGGAGAAACGAGTTCACCACGGTCGGGTGCGTGTTCGCCCAGGCCGTGTTGACGCCGACCCCTGATTGTGCGAAGGGCTGATCCAAAGCATACAGTTTCAGCAACGGCTTGAAGCCCAAGTCGAACGCGACCAGGTCGATCCCAGCCGACAGCACCGTGAACTGGATCTGGCCGGATTGCAGCGCCGCCAAGCGGGCTGTTTCGTCGCCAACTTGAAGCAGCGTCACTTCCTGCGGGTTGATCCCTAGGGTGGTCAGGGCGTAGCGAATGGCGAAGTCAGACGAGCCGCCGAAGCTGCTGATGGCGCCTTTGGTGCCCTTCAGTTGCGCCGGACTGGTGACATTCTTTGCCACCATGAAATCGAAGGCAAATTTGTTGATCACCCCCGCGATCATCTGGAGCGGGATGCCTCGGGACCGGGCGTTAATGATGTCTGTGGCCCCGATCGACCCGATGGGTACCTCGCCGGCAGCCATGGCCACGACCCCTTTCGCCCCACCCTGGAACTCGATGATATTGACGCTGAGCCCGTACTTTTCGAAGAGGTGCTTGTCCTGCGCGATCCAGACCAACATCCCATCGAAGTTGTGGGACGACATGCTGAAGTTGAGGGACGTCAGCCCTTGAGCCTGGGCCGGCGCCCGAGGCGCCGCGACTAGGGTTGAAAGCACTAAGAGCACCATGATTGAACGGCAGGGTCGCGCGCTCATCTCCATCCCCTTTTTGACTTCGGAGTCGGATCCTGAGGTCGCATCGCCAATAGCCGGATTTCCGATGCGGAAGCCACGCGCTCCTCCCTCGTGGGCTGCCGACCAGGGGATCCTTACGGAGGAGGGAAGTGGGTCATCGTTTCGCGAAACGTGGGGAAGGGGAAGGTCTCGGGCAGGGATACTGGGGGAGGTTGATCATGAAGCGAGGCGGGAGGGGCTCTCAGGCACTGTCGCGTCGTGATTTCCTCGGCCGGGCGGCCGGGCTCGGCATTGCAGCAACCGGGCTCTTAGAAGCGACACGGCCCGAGGCGGCCGTCGCGCAGACCACCCAGAAGCGCGAGCTGATCGTCGCGCAGGGCGGCGATGTCTCCAAGTTCGATCCTCACTTGTCCACCTCGTCCAACGACATCCGGGTCTCCTTCAACATCTTCGACAACCTGACCAGCCGCCACCCGGACGGCAAGCTCTACCCCGGGCTCGCCACCGAGTGGGCGTCGACCGGACCCACCACGTGGCGGTTCAAGCTGCGCCAGGGGGTGAAGTGGCACAACGGCGATCCCCTCACGTCGGCGGATGCCAAGTTCTCGATCGAACGGACGTACGATCCGGCCGCAAAGACGTTGGTCGCGACCGTGTTCACGACGATCGACCGGATCGACGCTCCCGATCCCTTCACCCTGATCTTCACGACCAAGAAGCCGGACCCGCTGCTGCCGGCGCGGCTCGCGTTCTACGGCGGGCAGATCGTGCCCAAGAAATACCTTGGCGAGGTCGGCCCTGATGCGTTCAACGCGAAGCCGGTAGGGACGGGCCCGGTCCGCTTCGTGTCGTGGACGAAGGACGACCGGCTGGTCCTGGGAGCCAACCCCGACTACTGGGGCGGGAAGATTGACACGGACCGCGTGGTCTTCCGGCCGATCCCGGAGACCGCCTCGCGGGTGATCGCGATCCTCAAGGGCGAAGTGGACGTGATCACCCAGCTGCCGCCGGACCAGGTTGCGCGCGTGGACCGCAGCCCCAAGGCTCGCGCAGCGAGCACGCTCTACGCCGGGCTCTACGTGCTCGCCGTCAACTCGAAGGTCAAGCCGCTCGACAACCCGCGGATCAAGCAGGCGCTGTCTCTCGCGATCGACCGGCAGGCGATCGTCAAGGACCTGTGGCGCGGCCAGGGGCTCGTGCCCAACGGCCCGATCGCCAAGGGCGACAATCACTACGATGCCTCGCTGCCCCCGCTCCCGTACGACCCGGCGAAGGCCAAGGCCAACCTCCGGGAGGCCGGCTACAAGAATGAGCCCATCTATATTGAGACCACGGTCGGGTACGTGGCGAACGACAAGCCGATGTCCGAGGCGATCGCCGCGATGTGGAAGGATGTCGGGGTCAACGCGGTGGTCGAGGTGATCGAGTATTCCGTGCGGGCGGAGAAGAACCGGGACAGATCCTTCAAGGGGATGTTCTGGTCCGACCCCACCTCGACGCTTGGCGACCCCGATGGGATGATGTGGCGGCTCCTCGGCCCTGGTGGCCCCCAGGACTACTGGCGGCATCCCGAGTTCGACGAGCTCGGGAACGCGGCCCGCTTCAGCCTGGACGAGAAGTTCCGCGATCAAGCATACAAAAAGATGACCCGGATCTTCCTGGAGCACAATCCCTGGATCGTCGTGCTCCAGCCGTACGAGCTCTACGGGTTCGAGCGGTACGTCGAGTTCATTCCGAACCCGAATCAGCAGTTCGAGGTCCGCCGCTTCAACTTCCGCATGCGGCGCGCGTAGCGCCGGTCCGGACGGGCCCCGATGCACGGCCTCGGTGCCTTCCTGGCGTATCGGCTGCTCCGTGCGTTCGTAGCGCTGTGGTTGGTCTCGACGGTCGTCTTCGTGGTGATGCGGCTGTCGGGCGACCCGGTCCCGCTCCTGCTCCCGCCAGACGCCCCGACCGTCGAGATCACGCGCGTGCGCCATGAGCTCGGCCTCGACCGCCCCCTCGCCGTGCAGTACGCCGTGTTCATCGGCAACGTCCTCCACGGCGACTTCGGGCGCTCTATCCACTTCCGGCAGCCGGCGATGGCGGTGGCGTTCGCCTACCTGCCGGCGACATTCGAGCTCGGCCTCGCCGCGTTCCTGATTGCCGTCGTGGTTGCGTTCCCGATTGGCGTCTTCTCGGCGGTTCGCCGGAACTCGCCGCTCGATCACGCCGCCATGGGGGTGGCGCTGGTCGGCCAGTCGGCCCCGACGTTCTTCCTCGGGATCCTGCTCATCCTGGGGTTTTCGCTCTGGCTCAACCTGTTCCCGACTTCAGGGCGTGGGGACTGGCGGTACCTGGTCCTGCCGGCCCTGACCCTCGGGGCCTTTGCTATGGCCTCGATCGCCCGCATCACGCGCTCGGCCGTGCTGGAGGTTCAGCGCGCCGACTACATCCGGACGGCGCGGGCCAAGGGCATGGGGGAATTCATGGTGATCGCCAAGCACACGCTCAAGAACGCCGCCCTGCCTATCCTCACCATCACGGGCCTGCAATTCGGGACCCTGCTCGGGGGCGCAGTAGTGACCGAGACGGTCTTCTCGTGGCCGGGGATGGGACGGCTGGCCATCCAGTCCATCTACAACCGCGACTACCCGGTCGTACAGTCCACCGTGTTCATCGCGGCGGTGCTGTTCATTTTCATCAACCTCGCGCTCGACGCGCTCTACGGCGTGCTCGATCCCCGAGCCCGGGCGGCGCGTTCGTGAGCCGGCCCGCGGTGGCCGTGGCCACGCTCGGCGCGACCGGGGGGCTGCCAGCGCAGCACCCGGCGCGGCGCCGGCGCGTCCCTTGGTCGATCGTGGCCGCGTGCGGTTTCGTCGGTGGTCTCGTCTTGATCGCGACGGCGGCGCCGTACCTGGCGCCTCACAATCCCGAACGCGGTTCGCTGCGGGCCCGGCTCGAGGCGCCGACGCTGCAGGGTGCCGACGGCGAGGCCCACCTGTTGGGGACAGACCACCTGGGCCGCGACGTCCTCTCACGGATCATCTACGGCACCCGCGTCTCGCTCACGGTGGGCTTTGCCGCGGTTGCCATCGGGGGACTGGTGGGCGGGTCGCTCGGGCTCATGGTGGGCTTCTACGGCGGCTGGGTCGACGAGGTGGTCATGACAGTAGCCGACGCGCAACTGGCGTTCCCGTTCATTCTCCTCGCCATCGGGATCATCGCGGTGCTCGGGCCCTCGTTCCGGAATCTCATCATCGTGGTGGGTCTGTCGGGGTGGGTGACGTACACGCGTGTGCTGCGTTCCCAGGTGCTGTCGCTCCGCCGCCGCGAGTTCGTCGACGCGATCATCGCGCTCGGGGGCTCGGTTCCGCGCATCATCGTCCGGCACATCCTACCCAACGTCGCCTCGACCTTCATGGTGATCGCGACGCTCGAGCTCGCCCGGGCCATCGTGCTCGAGGCCACGCTGTCTTTCCTGGGGCTGGGGATCCAGCCGCCGACCCCGTCTTGGGGTGGGATGATCCAGGAGGGGCGTGAGTATCTCGACAGCGCATGGTGGATCTCGGTCTGTCCGGGGCTGGTTCTGATGCTCACCTCGGTCGTGGTGAGCCGGACCGGCGACTGGCTGCGGGACGTCCTGGATCCAACCCTCCGGGGCGGGTAGAGCGTGGAACGCAGCATCCTCCGCGCCATGTTCTGGATGACCGCGCTCTCCGTATTGCTGTTCTGGCTGCCGGTGCTCGGTCCCGCGATCGCGGGATTTGTGGGCGGTCGGAAGGCCGGTGGGGTCGGTCCTGCCGTGATCGCTGCATTCTTGCCCGGTATCCTGTTTGGCGCCATCTTATTCGTGCTGGCTTCAGCACTGACCGGGATTCCGCTCCTGGGAGCCGTCGCCGGGCTCGGCGGGATGGCCATCGCGTTTGCGCACATCGGGCCGCTCCTGGTGGGAGCGATTATCGGCGGCGCGGTGCCCTGACGTGACCACGGAGGCGGCGAAGAAGCGATGACGGGGACTCGCGACTTCTTATGCGCCGGTCTCCCACAGGCGGCGTGCCTCCTCGACCAGGTCTTCGTGGATCCAAAGGAACCGCGAGGGCATCGCTCCGGCCGGAGCCTGTACAATAGTCTCCAATTCCTCAGGGGACGTGACTTTTCGGTCACCGGCTCTTCGGTTTACGAGGAGATCCAGGACCGATTCCTCCCGCCATTCCAACCGCCCCGGCGTCCATGGCCCTCCCCGGGCGAGCCCGAGGATGTGGAGCCGGCCGGAGATGACGGTGGCAGAGAAGAATCGATCGGACGAGGCCATCGTAGAGGGTATCCGGTGCTACGTCTATCCCACCTATCCTTCGTCTATGCTTTCGTGCCGGCGCACATTCTCCTGCGGCCCCGGCGATCGACGCCGAGGTTCTGACCGATGAGCATGCCGGCCGTCTCGCACGACGTCATCATCATCGGCGGAGGACACAACGGGTTGGTGTGCGCGGCGTACCTGGCCAAAGCCGGTCTGGACGTGCTCCTACTCGAGCGGCGCGACATCCTGGGAGGCGCCTGCGTCACCGAGGAGCTGTTTCCCGGATACCGGTTTTCGGCGTGTTCGTACTACTGCCACCTGCTGCAGGCCAAGGTGATCGACGACCTCGACCTACGCCGGCACGGGTTTTTCGTCTACCATATCGACCCGCAAAAGTTCTCGGTGTTTCCGGACGGCCGAGGGTTCCTCGTATGGGACAGCGTGGAGCAGACGCAGGAGGCCATCGGACGATTCTCGAGGCGCGATGCCGGCAGGTACCCGGAGTGGGTCGCGTTCTGGGAACGCGCCGCCGGACTGCTCCTCCCGTATTTTCTGACGCCTCCGCCGACCGTCGCAGAGTTGCGCGACCGGCTGCGGACGCCAGAGGACCGACGGTTCCTCGAGGGACTCTTGCGGGCCAGTGTGAAGGAGATGGTGACCGAGTTCTTCGAAGATGACGCCATCCGAGGAGCCTTCATCCACGCGCATGACGTCGGAGATCCCGCGGCTCCCGGCAGCGCGTGGTGCTTAGCCTACATCAAATGCAATACCCTGACGCCGCGCGAGAACATTGGGATCGTCAAGGGCGGGATGGGGACCATTACCCAGGCGATGGCCGCGGCCGCTCGATCATATGGCGCGACATTGAAGACGGGCACGGCGGTCTCACAGATCCTGATTGAACACGGCACCGCCATCGGGGTGTGCTTGGCAGGCGGCACGGAGATTCGCGCGCACGTCGTCGCGTCGAATGCGGATCCAAAGCGCACGTTCCTCGGGCTTGTCGGTGAGAAGGATTTGCCGGTCGGGTTTCGGCAGGACGTCCTGTGCCTGAGCACCGGCACCGCCTACCTCAAGTTTCACGCCGCCTTGCACAGGCTCCCTGATTTCTCCCGCTCTCTCGGCAAGGATTACGACCCGCGGTACCTCGCCTACACTCGTATCTCCCCGTCGATCGGGTATTTCGAGCAAAGCTGGGATGATGCCCGGCGTGGACGACCCGCGCGCGCACCCGTGCTGGATATCCAATTGCCGTCGGGGTACGATGCCACGATGGCCCCGCCGGGGAAACACATCATGTCCATTTGGGGTCTCTATGCGCCGCCGCACCTGGCCGAAGGAACGTGGGACGAGGCCCGCGAGGCGGTGGGGGAACGCCTGATTGATGTCCTGGCGACCTACGCGCCCGACATCCGTGAGTGCATCGCCAACTGGCAGCTCTTCACTCCGGAAGATTTGGAACGGCGGATCGGGCTGACCGATGGGAATATCCGCCACCTCGACATCATCCCGAGCCAATTCCTGGCCGAGCGCCCATTGCCCGGCTGGGCACACTACCGCACGCCGATTCGAGGCCTCTATCTCTGTGGCGCGGGGACTCACCCGGGAGGCGAGGTGACCGGTGCACC
>DASSXJ010000036.1 GCA_035703895.1 bacterium
CTCATCATTTCGATGCAGACGAAGGGCTCACTTCCCTCGACCCACGCGTCGTGGCCGGGTGGGATGGTGTACGACATCCCCGCGGCAATCGTCTTCTGTGCGCCATCGTTCGTCCGGACCGTGACCCGGCCGGACACCGCGTACCCAACATGAGTGGCCTGGCAACTGTCAGTCCCAACGACCGGTTTGATGCACTCCGACCACCGCCACCCGGGCTGGAAGATGAAGCGCCCGATCGTGAAGCCCTCAAATCGGACGACCTCAACCCGTGTTTTGTTCGGGGCTCTCACCTCATCCGGCATATCGTGTGACTTTGTCTCCAACCTGTTGACATTCATAGTATTTGTCATGACAACGACCCCCCCATTCTGTGTCTGTCCGCTTGATAGCAGGCCATCTCGCCAGAAGGGCGCGCCCTGGCGCCCGCCCCTGTGGCCGTCACTGCAATTACTTAACGAGAGACGTCACTTCCGCGCCCTTCGGTATCAGGTAGGCTACGGCCACGCGCGTGGTGACGGAGCCTTTGTTGGCCGCCGAGTGAACCAAGCCCGGATTTTCCGTGAACATCCCGCCGGCTTTGACGGTCGTTGAGCCGCTGTCAGTGGTCAAGGTGACTTCACCGGTGATCACCTGGACAGCGACAGGTCCGCCGTGCGTGTGTCGCGGGACCACCGCACCGGGTGGCAGGTCAATGACCTGGGCGATGAGATTGTAGTCGCCGGCCTTCACTGTGATCGGAAACTTGGCCATGCCAACTACCATCGGACCGGGAGCGGCGGCGTAGGACATGACGGACCCAGCCCCGGCCAGGGCGGCGACCACGAACAGTGCGACGTGACAACGTGAGAGCCTCATGCGCAATCTCCTGTGGTTAGCGTCCCGATGAGCGTACAGGAAGACGCGGCTGGCGACATCGTCGAAACAACGTATGAGCATACGTATTTTGGGTCTGTCGCGGAGGGTCTGCTGCCAGGACCCGACGCGGGCCGCGAGGAGACGGTTCCTGGGGTACCGTCAGGACTATGTGCTACTACTCATGCATCGCCGCACGGAGTCGGTACTCGGCGGCCCAGGCGGCAATTTGCGTTCTAGCGTGAAATCCCAACTTGTTCAAGATATGCTGGACGTGGGTATCCGCTGTCCTCTGGGCGATGTAGAGGCGTACAGCGATCTGGCGATTGCTCAGCCCCAGCGCAATCAGCGTTGCAATCTCATGCTCGCGAGCCGTGAGGCGCGTGTCTGGCCGGCCGGTCCGCGCAGCGTCCCCCAGCTTGGGCGATCGCGGCTGCGGTGGCGCAGACGAGAGTGCGTACTCGATCGCCTGTTCGGTCGTCTCCTCCCGGCCTGTCGACCAGGCAGTCGCGAAGGAGCCCTGGTCCAGGGCCGCGCGGATGGCGGCCGTGGACTGCTCGTAGTCGGATTGGTGTGAGGGGGATAGGGGAAACCTCGTAATCTCACGAAACGCCTGCGCTGCGCCAAAAAGCACGGCCCCGCGATAGGACTCCCCTTGCGCGGCGGCCAGGGCGGCAAACGCTTCCAGGAGGAAGGCGATGCCAAATCGGTCCCCCAGCCGTCTGGCCGCAAGCAGCCCATCTCGGTAGCAGGCGAGCGCTTCCGCGTGGCGTCGCTCGGAGAAGGCCACAAGCCCCAAACTCCAAAGGGCAAAGATGAGAACTGGTTGGCTGTCCGCCTGTCGGGCGAGGTCCAGGCTTCGGTCGAGCAGGGTCCGGGCACGTCCGTAATCGCCCTTGTGCCACACCGAGTGCCCGACATGAGCGAGCGCATCGGCGATGCCGCGCGTGCTGCCGAGCCTCTCGTACGCCGCCAGGCATTCCGTGAATGAAGACTCGGCGAGATCATGGTCGCCTTGATGCGATGCCATTCGGCCCAGATGGTTGATCGCCCACGCGATGCCCGTGAGGTCATCCCATTCACGGTAAAGGGCGAGGCCCTCTTCGAGAAATGCGCGCGCTTGGGTGTACAGTCCCTGGAGCGTTGAGAGATGCCCCAAACCGATCAGCGCCCGGGCGCGGAAAGCAGACTTCTCGCGGCTTCGGGCTAGCAGCCGGTCTAACCAGCCGCGCCCCTCGGTGAAGTGGCCGCGCACCTGCCAGAACCCGATGAGCGCGCTCGCCAGCCGCAGACCATCGTCGTCTGTGTGCGCATTCGAGCAAGCGAGCGCCGCCCTCAAATTGTCATGCTCAGTTTCAAGCCGATTTAGCCACTCGATATCTTCGGAGCCCTCGATGGCCGGACTGGCCTGTTCGGACAGCTGAAGAAAGTACCGTAGGTGACGGGCACGGATCGACTCCGCCTCGCCGCAGCCAAGCAATTGGTGGTGCGAATAGTGCCGCACTGTTTCAAGAAGTCGGTATCGAGGCGCCTGACCTGTCTCGTCGAACGCCACCAGTGACTTGTCGAGCAGACGGAGCATGCACGCCGGAATCTCTGCTGCCGGGAGATGCGGATCGCTGCACACTGCCTCAGCGGCCTCCAGTGTCCACCCCCCGGCAAACACCGACAGCCGGCGTAGCAGGGTCTGCTCCTCTGCAGACAGGAGGGCATAGCTCCACTCGATCAATGCTTCTAACGTCTGATGGCGAGCGGGAGCCGTCCGGCGGCCGCCCCTCAGGAGGTGGAACCGGTCATTCAGGCGTGCAGCGATGGCATCGACCGACAGCCCCTTGACACAGACCGCCGCCAGCTCGATCGCCAATGGAATCCCGTCAAGCTGCCGGCAGATCTGCGCGACAGCCTGCGCGTTCCCGGGCGTCAACGCGAAATCGGAAAGCACGGCCTGCGCACGCTCCACGAACAACTGGACGGCCTCGTGGCCGAGTAGCCGGTCCGGAGGAACTACGGCTCCGGACGGCGGCAACGAGAGCGAGGGGACTCGCCAAGCCGTCTCCCCAGTCACATTGAGCGGCTCGCGGCTCGTGGCGAGAAGGCGTAGCTTGGGACAGCTTCGCAGCAGAAGGTCTGCAAGCTCTGCGCACGCGGAGACCAGATGCTCGCAGTTGTCCAGCACCAGGAGCAGCGACTTGTTTTGGAGGGATGATACAAGAGTCTGACTCAACGGGCGGCTCGGGTCCTCCGGAGCTCCGACGGCGGCAGCCACATCGTGCAAAACGAAGCTTGGCTCGGCCAAGGGACCGAGATCGACGAGCCAGATGCCGTCGGGGTACTCAGATAGCAAATCGGAGACGACCTGAATGGCAAGCCGGGTCTTCCCGCATCCCCCCGCACCCGTGAGCGTGAGCAGGTGGGTGCGGCCGAGCAGCCGCTTCACTTCGTCGATCTCACGTTGTCGACCGACAAAGCCGGTCGGGATAACCGGCAGATTGTTCGGGGGGTTACCCTGCAGCTCGGCCACTGGCACGCCCTCGCGCGTCGATCCTAGCAATCGCTATATGCTCGGACGCCGTTCGTGGCCGGCACAATGACTCCTGCTCTTTACGCCGATCGCCTCGCTCCAGTATCCGATGCCCCGGAGGCGACGGCGGACGTCGGCGCCGCCGCGGCGCACGAAGGCGCATCTCATTAGCCTGATCCAGGTCGTCTCGCCCGCCCAAATCGCTTTGAGACTAGCATGCCGGTCTCATGCGAAATATTTCTTCCTATGCTCACCGCGGTAGATCTCTTTCCAGGCCATCCCGGATCGGACTTTCTGCCGCATGTCGTCTTCCAGCTGGGCAATCTCTTTTGTGAAGTCACGCATCTTTTCGACGAACTGCTCTGGAATCACGACGACACCGTGGTTATCCCCGACAATCAGGTCCCCAGGCCGCACGAGAGCGCCCCCGCACTGAATCGGAATATGCGCAGAGGCACAGTAGAGCGCGCCGGCATAGGAGGACATCATTTCCCCGACCGGCGATTTCTTATGAAATATCGGGAGATTGAGTTTCCGCAGGGCATCCGCGTCCCGCACGGGCCCGTCTCCCACGCTCCCGGCGTGGCCGGAGCGCACAGCGGTCATGCCGTTCAACTCTCCCTGCACCGGCATCAAGTCGCCGCCCTCCACCACCACGACGGACCCGGGAGGAGCCGCTTCGACGATTTCCGTGTATCGGTACTCAGACTCCTGATACATCGCCTTATAGAAACACGGGAGAAATCGCACCGTGACCGCAGGCCCTGCCACGTGGGGGGCACCCTCGGCAAACCGGACAAGCGGCAATATCCCCCACATGCGCACCGCCTGTAAATCTAACCGGGTGAGAGCATCAGAAATATTCGTCGTGGGGGTGATGCGGAAGTGTTCGATCAAAGCCCGATCATACTGTTTGTACTTGGGCTGAATCATATCACCTCTCCGTGGCTGACATCGTAAGACCAAATACCGGGCGTCCATGGTACTCACCGAAGGAGCCATCGGGGGCCCTGTATTTTGGCCATCCGACAAAACGGGAATTTCGGGGCACCCGCGCATGGTCTCGAGAAAGGAAAGACCACTTCATCTTGCCGACAATCCCAGGAGTCGAGGCAGGACCAGGCTGAACTGCGGGAGCGCGGCCAGTAGCCCAAGGCCGACCAATAGTACCGAGAGGTAGATCAATAGAGGTTTAGTGATGTCTTCAACGCTGGCTTTCGTGATGGTGGAAGCGACGTAGACCCCGACTCCGATGAGCGGGAGATGGGTCCCGATGCCCATCGAGATGATGAGTACAAGAGCATACTGAAGCGGGCTGATACCTAGTCTCGCCGCAGCGGGCAAGAGCAGAGGGGCAAAGATCAGGAGCGCCGGCAGGCCCTCAAGGAGCGCGCCCAACACGATGAGCGCAGCGATTGACGCGACCATGAACAGCCAAGGATATCCAGACAGAGACAGGACTAATGCGCTGATCCGGTCGGGAAGGCCTCCTACATTGATGACCCATGAGAAAGCGCTGGCTGCAGTGACGATGAACAGGATGAGGCCTGCCAGACTAGTCGAACTCTTGACCGACCGCCAGAAGGCGGAGTCGGGCATGCGATACGCGAGTCCGGAGAGCAGGACCCCGTAGATCACCGCGAAGGAGGAGACTTCAGTCGGAGTCGCGATTCCACCGCCTATGCCGATGACGAGTATCGCCGGCAGCACGAGGGCCGGCGTCGCACGCATCGCCACCCGCCCGGTGCGCTGCCAGCCGCCCTCGTTCACGAGGCTGCCGGCCGCCTGAGTCCGCAGGTAGGCGGTGGCCATGAGACACGCGGCGAGCAGGACCGCGGGGAGCAGGCCGGCGATGAACAGCGCGGCCACCGAGACGGTGGTAATAGAACTCAGCACAATCATGGCTAAGCTCGGTGGAATCGTCTCTCCCATGACTGCAGATGCTGCCAGTACCGCCGCGATCTCCTCTCGGCGGTGGCCATGCTTTTCCATCACCGGGGTGAGGGGAGCACCGACCGCGGCCATGTCCGCAGCCTTAGAGCCTGAGAGCCCAGAGAAAAGGTACATACTCACGATGACAACCTGGAGCAGACCGCCTCTGATCCGGCCCACCAGCCTCTCGACCAGATCAGCGATACGGCTACTCGCACCGCCTTCGGCGAGGACAAGACCGGCGAGCACGAAGAAGGGGATGGCGAGCAGGATGAAGTTATTGGTACCGTCCCGCATCGTGAGCGGGACCACGGTCGGATAGGCAAGCCCGGTCACGCCCAACGCGAAAATTGGACTCGCGAGCAGCACGAATGCGATGGGGACCGCAGCCAATAAGAGGACGGCAAACACGAATAGGCTTACCCCGGCCACGGACTGATTCGAGAGCACCGGACCCAACCAGACCTTGGCCACCGTGACGGCGCCGGCGAGCCCCACCACCGCCGCCAGGACGGATACCGTGGAGCGTGTCCGCCTCCGCATCAGATTACAGCCGCTGTAACCACAGATCATGGCGAAGCCGATGGAGACCGGCAGGGCCAGCCAGGTATCACGGATCTGAAGGATGGGGGTGCGCACGTCCCAGCCTTCCTTGAGCAGGTGCAGGGAAAGCATCAAGGTGGCGAACGAGGTCACCAGGACGGCCGATTCCTTGAAGTCATCAAGGGGACCACGCCATCGGAGAGGCAGCCGGTTTACCACGAAACGCATCGAAAGATGCATCCCGGAACCGTAGGCCGCGGCTCCGCCGATGAAGGTCAGTATTGTCAGGGCGATCTGGGACGCTTCCGTCGCCCACGGGAATGAGTAGTGAAATAGGCTACGCGCGACGATATTGGCAAAGACAACGAGCAGCTCCCCAAACAACGCGGTAGCCAGAAATAGATTAATGGCATTTTCTACCGACACGGGCCAGAGTCGTGGGTAGGGGTTGAACGGATCGAAAGAGTCTCCTGACGATTTTCGGGCCTCAGCCTCCAGCCCGATTACTGAGGTCATCGACCGCGCCATCGTTCGATGCGCTGCCGGGCCACGACCACGGGGTTTCCTATCGCCCGTCTCGCTTAACTACGCGCCGCTCTGTGCTTTCGACTCAATCAGGATGTGGGCGGAGGCCAAGTCGGCGTGTTCCAAGATGAACGCCTCCACGTATCGCGGCGAGCGAATGTTGACAACCGGGGTGTGCGTTACGATCAAGCTGACCACTTCGTCCGAGAGGCCCGCTTTACTAGCGGCTTCGGCAGCCAGGTAGGCATGGGGGAACAAGCGGCCCTCTCTGGTAAGCTGACCGTCAGGACCAATCTCGACGAGCTTGCTCACATCGTGGAGCAGGCAAGCCGTGAGCAGTAGGTCGCGGTCAACTTGTATCCCGTGGACGGCGGTGATAACACTTGCCAGGCCCTGCGCTGCGAGCGTGACGGCGCGCACATGCTCTATCAGCGACACGCCCGGACATTTATGGGAGAAGGGCGCGCCGGCGACGTTGGTATGCTGGCTGCGGGCCCACATCTCAGTCCAGATCTCTAGCACCGCAGCGCGGAAGCGCGGATCTCCGATCAATCCGATCTCCGGTAGGAGCTTCCTGACTTCTTCCTGCCTCGACTCTCTGTCGATCGCGGTCGCCTGTGTCTGCCGCACCGTGTCACCTCACGCGCGTCACCGGTTGGTGCTTAACTGGTCAATCCACCGCGCCGCATCGGGACCGAGCTTCTGCTTGAACTGGTCCCACACTGGTTTGGCTGCGGCGCGCAGTTCCTCTCTCTCGGCTGACGAGAGGGAGTTGAACTTTGTCCCGCGTTTGACCATTTCATCCGTAATGGCGGCCTCATGCTTACCCAGGGCACTCCACTCGGAGTTCTCGGCGTTCTTGGCTGCATTCAGCATGATGGTCTGGAGCTGTTTCGGCAGGCTGGAGAAAAACGCTTCGTTGATCACGGTGGGACTGAGACCGATGACATGGTTCGTGAGAGAGACGTAAGGGGCCGCCTCGTAGAGCTTCGTTGAATAAATCGATGTCAGCGGCGCGTCACCGCCGTCCACTGTGCCCTGCTGGATCGCGATGTACCATTCCTTGTAGTCAACGGTGACCGGCTCTACGCCGAAGGCCTGAGCGGTGGCAACAGCGATTGGGCTCGGGATGGCTCTCATTTTAAGCCCCTTGAAGTCTTGCAGGCTGTTGATGGGGTGTTTCCTATTGAAGTACGCCTTGCCCCCAATGTTTTCCCAGTTCAGCACGTGGAAACCAGCTCGCTTCAGGAGGGCGTCGCCGACCTCTTTGGCCACCGGCCCATCAACCGCCTTGTGCGCACCAGCGTAGTCGGGGAACATCATCGGCATTGAAAAGACCTGGATCGGCGCGAAGTACTTGGCAAGCCAGTCGGTGACCCCTTGAGCCATCTGAAGGGTGCCGTCCTTGACCTGGTCGAACTGCGCCTGCGTGCTGCCGAGCCGTTCGCCAAAGAACAGCTCCACCGTGACTTGGCCGTGCGAAAGGGATTCAACTTCCTTCTTGAAACCGATCTGTGATTGTGATGTGACTTCTTCCTGAGTTGTGGCCATGGCGAAACGGATGACGTATCCTTTAGATTCCGCCGACGACACATTCCCGCCGTGGGCAACCAGTATCATGGAGAGGATGAGAGCCAGCGGTCCCACCCGTCCTGCCCACCGGATCATGACAAGAATCCCCCCCAACACGGACCCCTCTTGATTTGAGATACCGCCGCGTGCCATACTAATAGTATACTAACAACATTCTAGCTGGCGAGTCAATTCGGAAGAGGCGACCGCGCTCACCCTGGTCGGGATTGTTCCGCGGAGGCTGATCGCGTCGTTGCAGCGGCATGGAGCACCGATTCTCTTACCGACTGGCACCCGGTAGAGGTGGTAACGGCATGGGAAAGTCCGCAGTGGATCAGACGCGTTATCAGTGGGCATATGAGGAAATCCGTCGCCGGATTTTGGACGGCGACTTAGCGGCCGCCGCCCCGCTTTCGGAATATCAACTGGCGGATCTCCTGCAGTTGAGCCGAACACCCGTCAGGGAGGCGCTGAAGCGCCTCGAACACGAGGGTCTCGTGCGATCGGTCCCCAATCGGGGCGCGTCCGTGGCCGAGTCGTCCGTCCAGGACATCATGGAAATCTACCAGGTGCGCGAACAATTGGAGGGCCTCGCGGCGCGTATCGCGGCCGAGACGATGCCGGACGCCGACGTTGAGAAGCTCGAGGACGAACTCCGGCGTGCTGCGATCCTCGCGGCGAAGAACCACGTCAAAGAGACCTTTGAATCAGATGTTCACCTCCACAAACGGATCATTGAATCGACGCGGAACGGGCGCTTGGTGAGTATCCTCGCGACGCTCGATGATCAGGTACGGCGAATCCGAGCCATGTCGCCACGGACGCCAGGCCGGCTTGAGGCCACACTACGGGAACACCGTGAGATCGTCGGCCGAATTAGGGACCGCGACGCGTCCGGGGCCGAGGCGGCCATGCGCCGCCACTTGCGGGCGGCGTGCGAGAATGCCATCCGCCTGGTGCTCCCCGCTTCGCCGCCTGCCGCGTTTCGATCGAGCGACGGGACCGCCGTCACCGAGAGGGCCGTGACTCGATGACGATGAGAAGTCTTGGGTGCGTCCGGCTGAGCGTCGTGCTCTCCGTCTGTCTCGCAATGTTGTTCGCGACGACATGCGACGTCCGTGGCGCCGGAACGCCCGTGAACCTGGTTCAGGGGAGCGCCGGAATGGTGTGGATGCCCATCCTGGTCGGTCGCGAAATGAAATATTTCGAGGCCGAAGGACTGGACGTCAACTACATCATCACCGGAGGGGGTGCGAAAGCGGCCCAGGCGCTCGTGACGGGATCGGCGGATTTCGCCGCTACGACCATGTCGGATGCGATCAACGCGAGGCGGCAAGGCGCCGATGTCAGGGTTCTCGCCGCCTTACTCCGTCAATATCCAACCGATTGCGTGATTCGCAACGATGCCGCACAGCGTGCGAGGATTTCTTCGAAATCGCCGATCGGGGACCGCATCAAGGCTTTGAGGAACCTCAAAATCGGTCTTGGCGGGCAGGGCAGTCCGGGCGATCAGCTCATCATCTGGCTCGCGAGGCGCGCCCGTCTCGACCCGAATCGCGACGTGCAGCGGATCTTTCTGGGTACGGACGTTGCGGTGCTCGCGGCTCTTCAAAACGGCGCCATCGACGTGTTTTGTTATGGACCGCCCACATCGACCCGCGCGGTGATGTCGGGCAACGCGCTGTTCCTCTTCCACATCGTCGGGGGGAACGATCTCCCGGAGATTTCTCACTTCCCGAATGCGGTCCTCGCAACAACTCAACGTTTCGCCAGGGAGCATCCGGATGTTGTCGATCGGATGGCCCGCGGGTACGTCAAAGCCGTCGTGTTCATGCAAAGGGAACCGGACACGATCGCCGGCGTCATCAAACCGCTGTTTGCGAACATGGACGTGGCGACGTTCGACGCCTCGTTCGATTCGGCGAAGGCCGGATTCCCGCGGACGCCCGTGCTGCAGCGGAAGGACGTGCAGGCCGTGATCGATTTCGCAAGAGACACCACGGGCGAGCCGATCTCGATCACGGCAAACGATCTGCTCGACAATTCGTGGGTCATAAAAGCGCAACAGGAACTCCATCAGACGAGGTAATCGCTTGAACGCGGGATGCCACGACCGGCGGTGGGTTCATTGATTGCGCTCGAGGGCGTGACGAAGGAGTTTTCTGTACGTCACGGACGCCGAGTGACCACGCATCGCGCCATTGTCGACGCGTCGTTCTCCGTGGGCCGCGGAGAATTCGTCGCGATCGTAGGTCGGTCCGGGAGCGGCAAATCCACGATCCTGAACCTCATCGCGGGTCTGCTGGCGCCCGATCGAGGGGCGGTGTTGTACGGGGCGGCCCGCGTAGCGGGCGTCAACACGTGTGTCGGCTATATGACCCAACGAGACAACCTGGTGCCCTGGCGAACCGTGTGGGGCAATTTGATGCTGCCGCTTCAAATACGTCACGCGCCAAGATCCGAACGGCCGAGGCTGATTGAGAGTGTACTGCGCCGGGTCGGTCTGACAGAATTTTCACGGCACTATCCGGCGCAGCTCTCGGGCGGCATGCGGCAACGAGTCGCGCTGGCGCGTATGCTCATTTACGATCCTGAGACGCTCTTGATGGATGAACCGTTCGGCGCGCTGGATGAGCAGCTGAAACTGAGCCTCCAAAACTACCTCGAGATGCTGTGGGAGGAGCGGCGCAAGACGGTAGTCTACGTTACGCACGATCTCGGCGAGGCCATCGCGCTGGCGGATCGCGTCGTCGTCTTCGCGGGCCGGCCGGGAAGCGTGCGCGAGCAGATTCCGGTGCCGTTCGGGCGACCTCGGAACATCTATGCGCTGAGATACGATCCGGCGTTCACTGCGCTCCATCGTCGATTGTGGGAGGCCTTAGGGAGCCCGGAGGAGGACGCCGTCCAGCGTCAGGTGCCGTCGTGACGGACCCCACGAACGTGGACGCATGGGCGACCGTTGGTATCTGGCGGCGACCATCCACCCCCCGATACGCGGGGTTCGGGTCCTGGATCCTCATCGCGGGGCTGATCGGACTCTGGCAGCTGGCGTCTGGTCATGTCATCGACCCCCTATTCGTCAGCAAGCCGTCGGCGATCGCAGCGCGGCTCTGGTCGTGGATGGTCAGCGGGTTCTTGCTCTATCATTTCGAGATCACGCTCCTCGAAGCGATGGCGGGCTTTCTGGTCGGCGCTACCGCGGGGATGATTCTCGGCGTCGCCCTTGGGACATCCAGTCTTCTTTATCGACTATCCGAGCCGATCATCACGGGTCTCTACAGCCTGCCGAAGGTGGCGCTCATCCCATTGCTGGTCTTGTGGTTCGGAATCACCATTAAATCGAAGATCGCGCTGGCCGCAATTCTGGTGTTCTTCCTGGTGTTTTACAACACGCTTTCAGGCGTGCGAACGATCGATCGGAGCCTGCTGCATGTCGTCCAGGTCATGGGTGCAGATCGCGCACAGAGCTTCATCTACATCGTCATCCCTGCCGCCTTAAGCTCGATTTTGCTCGGCCTGCGGGTGTCGTTGCCGCAAGCCATGGTAGGTGCTGTCGTCGGCGAGATTTGGGCGTCGAGCCGGGGTCTCGGATACCTCGTGGCGTACACGGGGAGCCAATTTGACTCAACCGGGACGTTCGCAGCGCTCCTAGCGCTCATGATCTTGTCGGTGGCGCTCATTCGCGTGCTCGAGGTCTTCGAGGCGCGATTCGAGGCGTGGCGATACGCGTGACCGTGTAGCCACAGATGCCGTATGAGGGTGGATGGGGAGTCGAATCATGAAAGTCCGCGGCAATACGCTCTTTGGGAGAGCCCTCGCTCGGGAGGGAGTAAGGACGGCGTTCTTCCTCCTCGGGGGTCCAATGAATGAGGGAATATCGGCGGGCGACGCCGAGGGAATTCGTATGATCGACGTTCGCCATGAACAGGCGGCCGCCATGATGGCGCATGCCTACGCCAGGGTGCTGGGGCGCCCGGGCGTCTGCATTGCTTGCTCTGGTCCGGGCACGACAAATTTGGTGACGGGTGTCGCCGGGGCATTGATCGACTGCGTGCCTCTTGTCGCGCTCGGCGGGTGCAGTCCGCTCGATCAACTGATGAAGGGTGGCGCGTTTCAGGAAATCGATCAAGTTGCCATCATGCGCCCGGTGACGAAGTGGGCGGAACGTGTGTACGAGGCGAGACGCATTCCGGATTATATCGAGCTGGCATTTCGTACCGCCCTCTCGGGGAAGCCGGGTCCAGTGTATTTGGATTTCCCGGGCGACGTCCTCTTTCAGGAAGCCGACGACGAGGATGTGGAACCGACCACGGCGCCAACGAGGGATGTGGCCAAGCCGGTCGCCACCCCGGCGGCGATTGAGCGTCTCATCGCGCTGCTTCGTGAGGCGAAGCGACCCATCGTCATCTCGGGCAGCGGGATTCTGTGGTCGCAGGCATTCGAAGAGCTTCAGCACTTTGTGGAAACTACCGGCATCCCATTTTACACGACCCCTCAAGGGCGCGGCGTGGTACCGGAGGATCACGTGTACTTTTATCCGCATGCGCGCAGTGCCGCGTTCAAGGAGGCCGACCTCGTTTTGGTGATCGGCACGCGACTGAATTATGTGATCAGCTACGGGCAGCCGCCCCGCTTTGCCGAATCGGCGACGTTTGTGCGTATTGACATCGATCCAACCGAAATCAATCAGAGCCGGCGTCTGAGTCTCGGCATCGTCGGAGACGCCAAGATGGTTCTTCGTCAGATCTGTGCCGAGATCGAAGGGAAGTTCGACCGCGGGTGCTACGAACCGTGGCGCGGGCATCTCGCCACAATTCAGTCGGAGCGACAGCGCGAGCAGGAAGTCACCTTGAGCAGCGACCAGGTGCCGATCCATGCGCTGCGGCTCTGTAAGGAGATTCGGGATTTCATGGATCGGGATGCGATTCTCGCGGTTGACGGTCAGGAGATTTTGAACTTTGGACGGCAGGTCTTGCCGACGTTCATCCCGGGGCACAGGCTCAATTCGGGTCCCTTTGGAACCATGGGGGTCGGGCTGCCGTTCGGCGTCGGCGCAAAAGCCGCGAAGCCGGACAAGCAGGTCATTGTGTTGCACGGCGATGGATCGTTCGGCATGAATGGAATGGAGCTGGATACGGCAGTCCGCCACAAACTCCCGATTCTCGTTGTGATTAGCTTGAACGGAGGATGGACCGCGGATACCGAAGGGCAGAAGCGCATCCCCGGTAAGGCCCGCATCGGGCGTCACCTCGGATACACACGTTTCGATAAGGTTGCCGCAGCTCTCGGGTGCTACGCGGAATTCGTGGAAAGGCCCGAAGAGATCCGGCCCGCGCTCGAGCGCGCGGGTCGGGCGGTCAAGAACGGCCAGACGGCGCTGGTCAACGTTGTGACCGACTCACGGGCCCGATCCCAGACGACAAAATTCACCAATTACGCTACCTAGGTGCGTCATGGGACGCTGTTGGATTTTCAGCGCAAGCCGGACGAAAAACCGGGCCTGGATCCTCCAATGAAAGGATTGCGGAATCCAAGTGGGAAACCTCGGATGATGTGCTTCGGATTATGTCCCCTCTAAAGGAGACGCGATCTATGCCCGAAGTCACTGAGCAAAAAAAGGCGCTGCAGGGCGTCCGGGTTGTCGATCTGACTCAATTCGAAGCGGGGACGTCATGCACGGAAACACTCGCGTGGCTGGGGGCTGAAGTCATTAAGGTTGAGGAACCCACGAGGGGTGAACAGGGGCGCCGTGCTCCCGAGCGCACCCTGGCCGCAGAACGCAATTTCGCCGACGCCTACTATTTCATGATGCTGAATTGCAACAAGCGCAGCGTCACGTTGAATCTGAAGAGCGAGAAAGGCCGCGCAATGCTTCGCTCGCTTATCGAGAAGTCGGATATCTTTGTAGAAAACTTCGGTCCGGGAGTCATCGAGCGGCTCGGTTTTGGTTGGGACGTTGTGCGTACCATCAACCCGCGCATGATTTACGCGCAAATCAAGGGCTTCGCACCCCAGAGTACGTACGCCAATTACCTGGCCTTCGACATGATTGCACAGGCAACAGGCGGGTCGATGTCGATTACGGGCGAGGCCGATGGACGCCCGATCAGACCGGGAACGGCAATCGGAGACACCGGCACCGGGCTTCAGTGCGCCATCGGAATTCTCGGCGCCCTGTATCAGCGACAGTTTAGCGGGCGCGGACAGCGTATCACCATTGCGATGCAAGAAGGGGTGATGAATTTCGCCCGGATGGCCTTCGCTTCCCAGGCCATTTGGGGAATTCCTTGCAAACGCGCAGGCAATCAAAGTGTGCTCGCCACAACGGCACCGAGTGAGATTTACCCAACCAAAGGCGGTGGAGCAAACGACTATGTCTACGTCATGACCTCGCGTGCGAGCGATGTCCAATGGCAGCGACTGGTAAAACTCATCGGCCGCGAGGATTTGCTCAATGAGGAGCGCTTTGCAACCTCGCTCAGCAGGTATCAGCACCGTGAAGAGGTTGATGCCATCATTGCGGAGTGGACGAAGAACTACGACAAGCTTACCGCGATGAAACTCCTCGGAGAGGCGGAGGTGCCGTGCGGTGCCATTTTTGACACGAAGGACCTGGCAGAAGATCCGTCTCTGCGGGCGTCAGGTGCAATCGTATCCGTGCCGTCGGTGCGCGGGAACTTCACGATGCCCGGGTTTCCCGTCAAGATGTCCGATTCACAGGTTGAGATCTCGTCTGCGCCCCTGCTGGGCGAAGGCAATGAGGAGATCTATGGACGGCTCCTTGGTCTCGATGCTGAGGACCTCTCTGCGCTCCGCGCCGAAAAGGTGATCTAGCTTCCAGCGTTCAGAACCTGACCGCGCGTCCGGTATCCTAACTTTCCAAAACCCTCGAGGCACTCCTGATAGCGGCTCCAGTAGCGCATCTGAATGACGTTCTCGAAGACAACCCAATTAGGACCCCCGATCGCCTTGGAGAGGTCAACTCTCCCCAATAGAGGGAACCCATCGCCTCACCCGCCTCTCTACAACGGCGGGAACCATGTCGACGATAACGGCGTGAAGCAGCAGAACTGCGAAGACGGCAAACATCTCGTCCGCCCGATACTGTGTTTGCGCAATGATGAGCCGGAAGCCGAGCCCGCGTCCTACGCCGATGACCTGCGCCGCCACCGTCGCCTGGAGGGCGTACCCAACGGTCACGCGAGCGGAACTGAGTACCCACAATCCGACCGAAGGGAGGTAGACGTGGCGAATCAACGCAAGATTATTCGCCCCTAAAATTCGGGCGTTGTTCAGTATATCCCGGCGAACCTCGCTCACTCCGGCGGCCACGTTCATCAACACGATGAACATGATGACCAGGGCGACGAGCAGGACCTGCGGGAGGTATCCAAATCCGAGGATGACCAGCAGCAAAGGAAGGAGGACGATTCTCGGCATGGCGTTGAAGAAGGCAATGTACGGCTCAGCGACAGCCCGCAAGGCCGGAAAGATCCCAACGAGCAATCCCAGCACGATCCCAAGCCCGGCACCGAACACGTAGCCAAGGCCAAAGACTAGAATCGTGGCCCCGAGGTCCTGCCAGAGGGTCGCGCTGTTCTTTGAGGCCGACGCCCGCCGTGGTGGCAGAGCGGGCAAAGCAGGTGGTGGCCGATTTCCTTGGGGAGTCGTTTTGAGTTTCCGAATTCCTCCCACTGGAGAGCCCAGTCCGGTCTTCAATCCTGGCTCCGCTGTGGTCAGTTCGGGGTCATGAGCCTTCACTCGGCTTCATAGGCGAACCTGGCAAGATCCATTGCAAGTGCGCCACCACAACGGTGATCACAAGTGATCGTTTTGGCTTGGTGGGCGTATCCCCCTGTGGGGCGGGAGCCGCTCGAGGTTTTGGTGATTGGGCGCCTCCCTCCTTAACCTCTCAAGCCCGTGGTGGCAATCCCTCGAACGTAGTAGCGCTGGAAGATGATAAAGAGAGCGATCGGAACCGCGGCGGCAATCGACAGGGCCGCAAAGA
>DASSXJ010000037.1 GCA_035703895.1 bacterium
GGAGGAGGAACCGTATCGGGGAGGCGGGGCGAGCGAAGGGAGTTGCCGCAAGGTGCTCATTGGGCCGAGGGAAGGGGCCCAGCACTTTGCCATTCGGTATTTCGAGATTCCGCCCCGCGGGCAGACATCGTTCGAGCATCATCACCACGATCAGGGCGTGGTCATCCTCAGGGGCCGAGCCAGGGTCCTCCTGGGATGGGAGATGCATGAGGTGGCGGCAGGGGATGCCATCTATATCCCCTCAGATGAGCAGCACCAGTTTGAGAACCTCGCCGATGAGCCTCTCGGGTTTCTCTGTGTGATCCCCTCCAAGGAGTGGCTCGAGAGGATCCGCATCCTTCGAGACTAGCAGGCTGCGGAAAAACGGCTGTTTGAGGGCGTCTTGGGCCCCCGAGGGCGCTAGACGCCGGCTCCGGGACCGCTGGGCGGGGTGCTCGGCGCCCGCTGAGGATGAGCGGCACACCCGTAAGCGGCCGTTGGGCGCTGCCCGATCCCGTTCTCGGCCGATGGCGACCGCTGGTGTCAGGCTGCCGCGGGGATCTCGGCCCGGATTGCCAGCAGTCGGCCGAGCCTGACCAGGTTGTAGGCGGTGGCGACCAGGTACCCGGCCAGCCCGGTGCGGTCCAGGCCGCGGTAGCGCGTCCGCCGGAAGCCGCCGACCGTATTCATCCAGCCGAAGATCTCCTCGACCCGCTTGCGAATGCGTTGGCTGACGACATAGCCGGCGTGGCGGGTGGTCCGCCCGTCGATGGCGCTGCGTCGGCCCTTCGTCACCTGGGCCACGTGCGGCGTGACGCCCCGCCGGCGGAGGTCGGCCACGCAGTCGCGGGTGTCGTAGCCTTTGTCAGCGCCGAGGGTCCTCGGGTTGAAGTGACGCTCGCGCGCTGATCGAGCAGGGGCCGGCACCATGTCCCGCTCGGCGGTCCCGGTCGCGTGCGTGACCTGGAAGTCGACCAGCAGCCCGTGGTGGTTCTCCATCAGGGCATGCCCCATGAACACCAGCCTGGCCTCCTTGCCCCTTGCCCTTGCGCATCAGCCGCGCATTGGGATCGGTGGTGCTCCGGTGGGTGGCGTTCGAGCGCTTCTCGCCATGAAAGTTGACCGAGGGATTGCCCCGATCGCTGTCGGTGGTGGGCGGGTCGGCGTCCTTGCGCTTGAAGCTCTTCAGGCTAGCCGCGGCCTCGATGAGCGTCCCGTCGACGGTGAAGTGCTCGTCCGAGAGCAGCCCCCGCTCGTGGGCCCGACCGACCAGCTCGTCGAATAACTCCTGTCCCACCTTGTGCGCCAGCAGGCGGGCGCGGTTCTTGGTGAAGACGGTCGGGTAGAAGCTCGGCCCCAGGAGGTCCAGGTCGAGGAACCAGCGGAACATCAGGTTGTACTCCAGCTCCTCGCAGAAGGCCCGCTCGCCCCGCACCGAGTACAGCGCAATCAGGAGCGAGGCCTTCAGCATCCGCTTGGGCGGGATCGAGGGTCGGCCGCCCTCGGCTTACATCTTGTCAAACAGCGGCGAGAGTTCCGCGAGCGCCTCATCCGCCAGACGCTTGACCGTCCGCAGCGGGTGGGCGGTCGGGACGCGCTCCTCCAGGTCGATGAACGCCAGAATCGTGATCTGCGGGTCGGGCCGCCCTCGCATCCTGCTGTCCTCCCTCCGGGATGGCTCGATGGTACCTGCCCGAGGAGGCCGGCCGGTAGGGAGATCGGCGGCTGTTTCGGCGCGGCGGGACCGTACCTTGGCTGGCTACCGGCGCACTCCTTCGACCACGCTGACGAGCGATGGCGTCGGGGTGACCGCCGTCAGCTCGAAGCCGGTGCCGGCCAGGAGCGTCCGGTAGTCGGCCTCAGTGCGCTCGCGGCCGCCCAGGTCCACGAGCATGAGCAGGTCGAAGAGCTTGCCGAGGGAAGGATCGTTGCCCGGCGGGAGGACCAGCTCGATCACGAGCAGGCGGCCGTGTTCCGGCATCGCCCGGTGGCAGTTCCGGAGGATCGCCCCGGCGCTCTCGTCGTCCCAATCGTGGATTACCCGCTTCAGAATGTAGGCGTCCCCGCCCGCGGGGACAGACACGAAGAAGTCCCCCGCGACCACCTCGCAGCGCCCTCCCAGCCCGGCTGCCTCCAGCTGGTGCCGCGCCCCGGCGACGGCCTGTGGCCGGTCGAAAAGGACCCCGCGCAGCCCCGGGTTCGCGCGCAGAATGGCCGCCAGGAGCGAGCCGTGGCCGCCGCCCACGTCGATGATCGTCCCGAGGCCGGAGAAGTCGCAGGCGGCGATCGCGTCGTTCTCCTGGGCGCTGCGGCTCGTCATCGCGGCGTCGAAGACGGCGGCCGCCGCCGGGTCGCGCGCCAGGAAGGTGAAGAAGTCCGCCCCGTGGACCCGCTCGAAGGCGGGCCGGCCGGTCTGGACGCTGTGGAGCAGGTGGTCCGAGGGCCGCGAGTACCACTCCTCGCCCACCAACAGGATGTAGTCGCGGATGGAGTCGGGGGCGTCGCTCCGCAGCGGTTCCGCCTGCGGCGTGAGGCCGAAGCGTCCGTCCTCGCCCTCGGCGAAGATCCCGACGCTGGCCAGCGTGCGCAGGACGCGGTACAGGGACGGGGCGTGCACCCCGGCAGCCGCCGCCAATGTCTCGGTATCCAGCGGGCCATCCTTGAGGAGGTCCGCGATACCGAGCCGGGCGACGACACAGATCGCCCGGGAGATCCAGAAACCGAGCGCCTGCTGGAGCAGCGCGAGCGCTGGGGGTGTGCCGTCCGCACTCATCGCACCCACCTCCCAACGGGATGCCGTCGACTCGCCGAGTGATGAGCCGAGACTAGACCGCCACGGCTGCACTATCAAGCAGCTATTGCCGGACGAACGTCTGCTGCTTGCGCCTGCTCACAGCCCAGCAGTCGCGTTTTTCCGCAGCCTGCTAGAGCCGCTGAGACGTCCCGCCTCAGGCTCACGGCTGCACCACAACCTTGAGGGCGGGACCGGCGGCGCGGACGAGAGCGTAGCCCTCGCCGGTGCCTGCGAGCGGCAGACGGTGGGTGATCAGCGGCTCGACTGGGAGGCCGCCGGCCAGAAGGCGCACCGCCTCGCGCGTATCGTTGGGGCCGGCGGAGTAGGACGGGACGATCGTCGTCTCGTTGAAGAACACCTCGTGCATCCGGATCGGCCACACCACGTCGGGGGGCGTTGGCGTGAATACGACAAGCGTGCCCCCGGGCGCCACCGCCATCCGACCTGCCTCGAGCGCCTCCACGCTCCCTGGACCGACGATGACGACATCGGCGCCGCCGTTGGTGGCTCGTGCGACGGCCTCGGCCAGGGGTATGCGGGAAGTATCGATGACCACATCCGCAAGCCCGGCCCCTCGGGCGAGACGCTCCGGGACCCTGTCCGCGGCGAGGAGATGGCCCGGCGCCTCCGAGGCGCGGAGCACCAGCAGGTGGAGCATGCCCATCACGCCCAGGCCGATCACCACAACGCGGTCCCCCTCCCTCACCCGCGCGCGGCGTACCGACTTCACCACGCATGCCAGCGGCTCGATAAAGGTCGCGGAGTCGTCGGACAGGCTCTCGGGCACCCGCACGACGTCCGCCGCCACGGCGGGCGCCTGCACGATCGCATGCGTGGCGAGGCCCCCGGGCAACAGGCGCCGCGGCCGCCACGTCGCGCAGTGTACGAAATCGCCGCGCCCGCAGAAACGGCACACGAGGCAGGGCGCATGATGGTGCACAAACACGCGATCCCCGGGCCGGAAGGCCACGCCATCGGTCACTTCAACGACCTCGCCGACGGGCTCGTGCCCCAGTGGGACGGGCGCCTTCCGCGCCATGTACCAGTCCATGACCTCGCCTGGACAGAGGCCGCAGGCTTTGATCCGGACCAGCATCTCGCCTCGACCAAGCGGCGGCAGCGGCACCTCCTCCAGGCGGAGATCGCCGGGAGCGTAATAGATCGCCGCGATGGCGGTGGTGGGCCGCGCTAGGGCCATTCGGAGCCGTCGGGGAGGAGGGCGTATTTGGACCCGGCGCCCCGGTCGAGGTCGCGGAACACCTGCACGATCGCGTCAAGGGGCCGCACCTCGGTGATCAGGTCGCCCGGACGCAGCGTCCCGGAGGCGAGCAGCTGCAGCGCCTCGAGCACATCCTCGGTGCAGTAGTGAAACGCACCGACCAGGTCGACTTCGCCGTAATGCAGGCGTGTGGCATCGAACTCCGGCATGGCTCCGCCGGGCAGTCCTCCAAACAACAGGACCCGGCCCCCACCGGCGACCCACGACGGCGCCGCCTTCCAGACGTCGGCCGATCCGGTGCACTCGACGACGATGTCGGGGCCCTCCCCCCAAATCGCCCGCAGCGCCTGGCCGGGATCGCCCTGGGTGACATCGATCGTATGCACGGCCCCGGCCCGAACGGCCTGCGCGAGCGCAGCGTCGCCCCGGCCCATCGCGATCACCTCAAGTCCGCGGCGGCTCGACTCGCGGATGTACAGGAGCCCGATCGGACCGACCCCGACAACCGCTACCCGCGCGCCGCCGATCTGCCCCAAGCGCCGCCAGCCGTGCACGACGCAGGCCAGAGGCTCGAGAAACGCGGCTTCGATATAGGACAGGGTCGCGGGCTTGGGAAACAGGTGCCGGCGCACGATGCGCGCCGGGAGACGCGCCGCCTCCCCATAGGTCCCGACGGCGATTTCGTCAAACAACGTGACGCATAAGTTCTCACGGCCACGGCGGCACGGCCCGCATTGCCCGCACGGCGCCGTCGGCATGAAGACCACCGGCTGGCCCACAGAAAATCCTTGGACGTCATCCCCGACGGCCGCGATATCCCCGGCGGCCTCGTGGCCGAACGGCCCGAACGGCACCCGGGGATGGCCCCGCCGGTATGTCTTGAGGTCGGTGCCGCAGGTGAGCGCGGCGCGGACCCGGACGACGACCTCGTTGCGCCCGGGCGCGGGAACGGGAACCTCAGCCAGGTCGAGCGTGCGGGGCGCGTGAAGAATCGCCTGCCGCATGGTGCGAAGGCTCCCCGACCGACTCCGGTCCTCCATCTCCCGTCTCCGTTGGATCTTCTGGTCTACCCAACACTGACACGGGGTGGGAAGGGTGTCAAGAAACGCGGAGCCGCTTCCCCATCAGCGCGCGCTCGGTTGCCCGGCAACGCCCGCGAGGTGCTGGATGTACCGCCTGGCGGACCGCTGGACCGCTTCGCCTGCATCCGTCACGATCTGCCGTCGGTCGAAGGCGCCGTAGATTCGATCAAACCGATAACGACGAATCACCGCGGCGATGCGCTCGACCTCGGCGCCCGAGAGCGGGATGAGATTGGGATAGCTGTACATGAAGCTCACCGACCGGCGATCCTGGACGACCTGAATGACATCCCCGGAGAGGAGCACGCCTCTGCGTTCTCCCCCCTCGGGCCAGTAGAGCACCGTGCCTCCGTCGAAATGCCCTCCGAGGTTGACGAGTTCAAGGCCCGGAAGTGGGGATCTCGTTTCCCCGGACCACAACACGATATGCGGCGAGGGGTGAACGACCCACGCCCTGTCGCCGGCATGAAGGTACACGGGGACTCCACCGAACGCTTCACTCCACTCGACCATCGACGAGTAGTAATGTGGATGCGAAATGGCGATGGCGGCGATCCCGCCGAGCCCGTGTACCGCCTCGATCGTCTGTTGGTCCAGGTAGGTGACGCAGTCCCAGAGGAGGTTGCCGTGCGGCGTGCGCACGACAAGCGCCCGCTGGCCGATGGCGAAATGCGGCCGGGTGAGGATGCTGGTGAGCCCCCGCTCCTCCTCCGCCACGCGGTTTCGGTACCCATCGGACTGCATGGCCCCAAGCGTCGTCCACCGCTGCCCGTCCCAGCCGACAAACTGCCGCTCGTCTTCACAGATAGGGCACGCCTCGGGCGGCTGCGCCGATTCGGGATACTGGACCCCACAGGTCACACAAATGAATCTGGCCATGTCTCCCCTGCCTTCCTTCTGCTTCCCGCTGCCGTTGAGGCGGTTGTTACGGCTTCCACGCGCCCGCCGTCTGCCTGGTGGTGACGTTGAGGCGGTTGAAGACGTTGGTGGTGGCAATGCATGGCGTCAGGAAGGACCATCGCTGGGTGTTTCATCCGCGCTGGCATCATTGTTCTCCTGGTCCGGCGTTGTGCCCGATGCGGGTTCAGGAACAGCGGCCGCCAGCGCGAGGGCATCGTCGACGGCCTCGTCCAGCGTCATGTCGCGGCCGCTCCTCCACGCCGAGGCGAATGCGTCATCACCCAACCGCGCCCGCACGGAGGCCACCGTCTGGTCAAAATCCGCACGCTCGGCCGGTTCGAGGTGAATGCCCGCCGTCCTCAGCAGCGCGTCTACCGCGCCGAGCAGCCTTGCGACCCGCTTCGGTGGCATGTCTCCCATCCGCGCGGCCGCCAAGCCCGCGACGGCCATGAGCACGGCGGGCGTCCGCTTGAGGTCCTGCGCCCGGATCAAGCTCTCCCGGAAGAGCGCCGCCGCTTCCTCTGGGGCACCCTGGTGCAGCCGCACGTAGGCGAGGTTGTGGAGGACGTGCACGGCGCCGCGGGGGTCGCCAGCCTTGTCGTAGAGT
>DASSXJ010000038.1 GCA_035703895.1 bacterium
TGTTCATCGCGATGGCCGTCGTCTTCGGATTCGGCATCGTGCTGGAGCGGTTGCTGCTCACGCCGCTCTACAGCGAGCGGACCGAGCGGAAGGACGAGTACGGCATCATCGTCACATTCGGCCTCGCGTTCTTTCTGCGCAACATGGCGATCATCGTCTTCGGGGTGTTCCCCCTCAAGCCGCCGTCGTTTGTGGACGGGGTGCAGCGGATCGGGGCGCTCGTGGTATCGAACGACCGGCTGGTTGCCGGAGTCGTCGGCCTGCTCCTGATCTTCGCGCTCCTGTACTTCATGAACGGCACGATCTGGGGACAGGCCCTCGATGCCGTCAGCCAGTCCCGCGACTCGGCATCGATCGTCGGCATCAATCCGCGTCGCTTCAACACGCTGGCGTACGCGGTGGGAGCGGCGCTCGCCGCGGCCGCGGGCGCACTCATCGGGCCGATCTTCTCGCTGTCTCCCGATATGGGCGTCTTGCCCAACATCCAGTCGTACGTGATCGTGATCCTCGGGGGCATGGGCTCGGTCCTCGGCAGTGTCATCGCCGGCATCGTGCTGGGTGAATCGCAGGCCTTGTTCACGGCATTCCTGCCCGATATCACGCGGGCGCTGTCGTACTCGAACGCCTTCAGCGTCTTCGTGCTGATGGTTGTGCTGATGTTTCGGCCGACCGGGATCTTCGGCCGCCGGCATCTACGGATGGAATAGGACCGTGCGGGGACTGCACGCCGCCGTTCTCCTCATCGCCGCCGCGCTGGCGCTGGGGTACGGGCACCTGCTCAGTTCGTACTGGATGCACGTCGCGATCATCGCAATGTTCTACGGTATTCTGACCGCCAGCTGGTCGCTGCTGGCCGGGTACGCCGGCCTGTTCTCGCTCGGCCACATGGCGTTTGCCTCGGTGGGCGGCTACACGTCGGCGCTGCTGGTGCAGTGGTCCGGGATCCCTGTTCCGCTCGGGATGGCGGCGGGCGTGGCCGTGTGCTGCGTGCTCGGGGGCTGGATCGGCTGGGTATGCCTGCGCATGACCGGTCCGTACCTGGCGATCTTCACCCTCGCGTTCTCGGAGATCGTGCGCATCACCGCCTCGACCGAAATCGGGGTGACCGGCGGCATGTCGGGCCTGCTCACCGTCCAATTGTTCCATAGCGCCTCACGGTTGCCGTACTTCTACACGGCGTTCGGTCTGCTCGCCGGTTCGCTCGCACTCATGGGCTTCATCGTGCACTCCCGTTGGGGCCTGTTCCTCAAAGCGATCCGCGAGGACGAACAGGCCGCTGCGGCGTCCGGGGTGGCCGTCGCCCGCTTTCGCATCCTCGCGTTTGCGATCGCGAGCGGCTTCGCGGGGCTCGCCGGCAGCTTCTTCGCCCACTACAACGTCGTACTCACCCCCGATCTCGGCGACCTCGACCGGATGGCCTTTATCGTTGTGATGACCGTGATCGGCGGCATGGAACGGATCCCCACAGCGGTGGGCGGTGCGTTCGCCGTGGAGTTTCTGCTCGAATACCTTCGGGCGTTTGGCATATGGCGTTTTGTGATTTTCGGGGTGCTGCTGTTGCTGACCATGCGCTTCGCCCGCAACGGCCTGTTGACCCCGCTGTGGCAGCAGTTCCTCCGGCTTGGCGAGGTGCGCGGCGGCCGCCCGGCGCCGAGGGACGTCGGCCAGGAAGGGTCGCGCGTATGACGGAGCAGGGTCCCCTGGTGCGGGGGCGGATGCTCCAGAAGCGCTTCGGCGGCATCGTGGCGGTCGATGCGGTCGAGTTCGTCGTAGCCGAGGGCGATCTCATCGGATTGATCGGGCCCAACGGTTCCGGAAAGACGACGCTCATCAACCTGCTCACCGGACACTTGACGCCGGACGGGGGCGAGGTCTTTTTCGACGGCCGGCGGGCCAACGGCCTCCCGCCGCACATCTTCGCGGCTCACGGCATCGCCCGAACGTTCCAGCTGACGCAGTTGTTCGGCCGCATGACCGTCCTCGAGAACATGCTCGTCCCGGGGCTGACGCGGTCGCGGTCGACGTGGGGCGCGGCGGCGAGCCGCGCGCGCGGGTATCTCCAGTTCCTGAACCTGTCGCACCTCGAGCACCTGGAAGCCAAGAACCTCTCGGGCGGCCAGCAGAAACTTCTCGAGCTCGGGCGCGCGTTGATGCTGGAGCCGGCGGTGCTGTTCCTCGACGAGCCGTTCGCGGGGGTCCATCCTCACCTGCGGGACGAGCTCATCAAGCGGATTCAGGAGCTCCATCGATCGGGCCGCACCTTCGTGGTCGTCGACCACGACATGGAATCGATTCTGCGGATCGCGCAGCGGCTCGTGGTCATGGCGAGAGGGCGCAAGATCGCGGACGGCCCCCCCGCCGCGGTGCGGGCGGACCAGACTGTGCTTGCCGCCTACTCCGGGCTCTAGCGGTGGCCGCCGCGATGGACACCACAGCTCCCTGGCTGACCGCGAGGAATCTCGTGGCGGGGTACCTCCCCGGCATCAGCATCCTCCGGGGCGTGTCGGTGGACGCCGTGCGCGGACAGATCCGGTGCGTGCTCGGGCCTAACGGCACGGGGAAATCGACGCTCTTGAAGACGCTGTTCGGGTTTCTGCCACCGTGGGACGGCGACGTGCAGTTGGAGGGCCGGGACTTCCGGGGTGTGCTGCCGCACGAGATGGGACGGCACGGCGTTGCGTACCTTCCGCAGCGCCCCAGCATCTTCCCATACCTGTCGGTGGAGGTAAACCTCCGCCTTGGGGTCTGGCAGTACAAACGCGATCGCCGCCGCGTCGAGGAGCTCGTAGAGCGCGCGCTGGATCGGTTCCCGATGCTGCGCGAAAGGCAGCGGCAGCCTGCGGGCACTCTGAGCGGCGGCCAGCAGCGGCAGCTGGAGATCGCCAGGAGCCTCATGCTCGACCCCGTCATGTTTCTGATCGACGAGCCCACCGCGGGGATCGAGCCGCGGGTGGCCGCATTCATCTACGGCCTCATCAAGGAGATCGCAGCACAGGACAAGGCCATTCTCCTGGTCGATCAGAACATCAAGCGGGCCCTGGAGATCGCGGATTACGTGTACGTGATGCGGACCGGCACGGTCCTATCGGAAGGGTCCCGAGAGGCGTTCGGTGGTGACACGGAGGCCCTGGTGGCCCGCTGGCTGTACGCCAGCGGGAACACCTAGGCCGCCTTTCTCATCCCCCACTTTCCGCGGCGGAACTATATGGCCGGCTTCAGGTCGGGGGTCGCGACGTGCCAGACGCCGTTCTGTGGTCCATTCCGGCCCTCCCCCTGAACATCGCCAGGCTTGGAATCAACCCCAAACCTATAGAGTAAGTGGCCATTGTAACTCACCTGGGACCCGTTGGCGGTCTTGATGATCGCAAGCTTACCCGTCACCGAGGCCGGGGCCTTTGGAGCGACGGCCCCCAACAATGGTGGCCAGGCACCGGAACACGCTCCTGTACAGGCGCTCGATGTCGCGGTATCGGACGTCAGATAGTAGAGGCTCATGCCTTTCGCGTCCACAAGAATCGGCTGCGACTTCCCATCAATCATGGCGCTGGCCACGTTGAGGGTAGTAGATTGGCTAGGCGGCTGGGTCGGCTGGGGAGTCGTTGGGTAGTTGTATTGAAGCGGCCGCGTAGAGCTCCGGCAGGTTTTCCTACAGCCGCACGACCGCATGGAGCCCCAGCTCATCCCTGGCGCTCTACACGAATGATTATTGACCCTCTCATTCAGGTCGAAAGAGCCGCGAGAGTGGACGCGGAGATGGGTCCAAATAAGATTCAGCTTTGCACCGGGTCGAAATCGACACGGTCGCCGCGTGGGCGATCTGGCCGTGGGCTGGTGGGGTCGGGAGTACCGACCCCGTTAAGGAGGAGGATAGGCTCAGCGAGGTAATCGAGCCCGAGCTGGTCCTCAAACATCACGTCCCGCAAAGCTGCGGTGGTGAAGGGCGCCAAGCCGAGCCAAGTAGCTACGAGCGCGAACGTCTGGCCGAGGTGGCCGACATCCATCATGGCGGCGCGGAAGACGCGGCTGGAGCCGTATTTCCAGGAAAGACGTTTCGCGCTAAAGGTCATGAGGAACGCTGCGCCGGCCTCGGACACCCAGTTCTGTCCCCCGCACGCGTCGCCGATCCATGGCCGGGGGTCTTGGCGCGAGAGCATGACCAAGCCATGGCGGCGGACGGAATAGTGGTATAGCCCAGGCTCAAATCCCTCAACGTTCATCAATATTGGGTATACTTCCGTACCGTGCAGAGAACCGCCGGACGGAGACGTCTTTCGCAGGAACACGTCACCAAAATCGTTGCGCTGAACAGATGTCGCCCCCCATACGTAAAA
>DASSXJ010000039.1 GCA_035703895.1 bacterium
GATCTCGTGCTTCGGCCCGGACGGGCTGCTGCGCCGCCATGACTTCACCATCGACATCCTCGGCGGGGCGACCGGGCTGCTCTACGCCACCGACTACCGCGACGTCGACGGCATCATCATCCCCACCACGCGACGGGGCTATGCCTGGCAGGGCGACTACCAGCTCGTCCCGGAGCCGCTGCTGGTCGCCATCGACATGGGCGAGATCACCATCCGCTGACCTCATGTCGCCTTGTCCCCGTTGATGCTGACACGGAATTTTAAGAACCTAAGGTGTGCCACGGTAAAGTGAGGTCGTTGGACACCGGGATCCGTGTGCGCGAGAGGGGTACCGTCCGCGTAGACGCGCGTGTGGCAAAAGGGTATTGTTGGGGCATGTCCCGGCTCGACGCCCGCAAGCGGGCCCGCCTCCCGGCCAGCGCCTTCGCGTACGTCGACGCTCGCGGCCGGAGGCGCCTGCCGATCCACGACGAGGCGCACGTGCGGAACGCGCTCGCCCGCTTCAATCAGGTCATCTTCGAGGACGATGCCGCGCGGGAGCGCGCCCGCAAGCGGCTGCTGAATGCAGCGAAAAAGTATAGCATTGTGCCCGTCGGGTTCATCACCGGTCAGCTGCAATACGAGCAGAGACACGCGGCGGCCGGTCGCCTCGTGATCGAGTTGGGCCGGAACGGGGCTCCCGGCGAACTCGAACAGCGCTTGCGAGGCGTCCTGCGGGACCCGGCCCTCACCGTCCTCCATTGGTCGGACGCCTCCGGGGCGTACCTCGACGGCAAAGGCAAACCGGTCGCGCTGCCCGCCGAAGACGAGCCGCGCGTAGTGACCTATCTCGAGCGCCACGGTCGGCCCATGACCGCGCTCGTGCACGATCCGGCGGTTCTCGATGATCCGGATCTCGTGGAGACCGTGCTGGCCGCGGTGCGCTTCGTCGTCGAACACGACCGTGCATATGGCCAGGTTCAGGCAACAGCCACCGATGCCGCGGCGCTCCCCACCGGGTTCGTCACGCTCCTGATGACCGACATGGAAGCCTCCACCGCCCTCCTCCAGCGGTTGGGTGACCGCTACGGCGATCTACTGGACGGCGTGCGAGGCACCCTTCGGGCAGCGGTGTCGCGCGCGGGCGGCCGCGAGATCGACGCGCGTGCCGACGAGTTCTTCGCGGTCTTCGAGCGCTCCGTCGGCGCCGTCGAGGCGGCGGCGGCCATTCAGCGTGCGCTCCACGAACGACGCAGGCCCGCTGCCGAAGTTCGGGTCCGCATCGGGATCCACAGCGGCCGTCCCACCCTCACCGATGTCGGGTACATCGGTCTGGCCGTCCACGCGGCGGCTCGCGTCTGCGCGGCGGCCCATGGGGGACAGATCGTCATTTCCGGAGAGACAAGGGCAGCGGTCGGGGGATCGGCACCGACCGGCATCCGCTTCCGCAGCCTGGGTCGACATCGTCTCCCTGGTCTGGCGGATGCCGAGGCGCTCTTCCAGGTCGTGGCGGACGGACTGCCCGCGCGCTTCCCACCACCGCGGACAGAGGGCCGCACGCCATCGAAGCCGGTCCGGCGCCGGGCGCCTGCCGTTCGTTACTCGTCGAGGGGGTAGAGCGGACGGGTTGCGTGCTGGAACCGCAGCGCCCGCATATTGCAGTTGGTGCACCCGGGCGTCTCGGCCATGATGAGATCCGACGCAAGGGGCCCGTACGCAACGCGAAAATGGGACGGGGACTTCACGAAGACGAGATCGGCGTCTTGCGGCTCCAGCCCGATCGACCGATAGAGCCCCGGGTCCCACTCGATCGTGGGGCGTTCCATCAGGAAGACGTGGATCCCGCCGCTCGCCATGACGGCGGTCCGCCCCATGCTGACGATGACGCCGGCATTGCCGGGCCCGGTGATCCGGTAGCGCCCGTCCCCTAGTGTTCGCACCACACCCGCGAGAGGAATCGGTTGACCGTGCGAAACGCTGACGCTGTGGCCGAGCGGCAGCGTCAGCCGAGCACCGACTCCTGCGGCGTGAGCGGCCTGCACCGCGGGAGCATCGACAAGCGTGAGGAGGGCCGTACGGCCGGATCGGTCGACCCCGTGGGCGAACAGCCCGGCCAGCACCGCATTGCTGTCGCCCGGCGCTCCACCGCTGGGGGCGTCGCCCGAGTCGCCGATCACAACGGGCCCGTGCTCCGCACGGAGCGCCCGGCCGATCGCTTCCTCAAGCGGGACGAGTTGCGGGTCGCATTCGGCACGCCGCGCCCAGGCTTGGTCCGCCAGCGCGTCCGCGATCCGCTGGGCACCTTCCGGGTCGTCGTTGGTAACGACGAGGGAGGCGAAGCCGAGGTCGGGGACGTCGAGCCACGGCTGCACGGGGAACAGCGAGGCCGCGAGCACCCGCCCTCCGGCCGCCAGCGCATCCGTCTTGGCCATGAGATCCCTAAACGGCGGGACGTCCGTGTTCGTGCGCACCGGACTGAGGATCATATGCCGCTTCGCCAGGGCCATCGTGGGATGGATGCGATTCGCCAGGCGGTCCAGGAGCAGCCGCGCCGTTCGGACACCGGTCTCGTACATATCGGTATGTGGATATTTTTTGTAGCCGACCAGAATGTCGACGTGGGCGACCATTCGCGGGGTGATGTGGCCATGCAGGTCCAGGCTCGCCGCGACCGGGATCCGTGATCCCACAACCTCTCTGACCGCGTGCAAGATCAGCCCTTCGGCGTCGGGGTCGTCTTCCAGCACAAGCCCGCCGTGGAGGGCCAGCAGGACCGCGTCCACCGGCAGCTCCTCGCGGAGCCGTCGCAACAAATCCTCGAGCAGGGTATCGAACGCCGCGCGGATGAGAGGTCCGCCCGAGCAGGCGTGCGCGGCTACGAGGGGAACCGCTATGGCGCGCTCGGCGTCCAGCGCATCCAAGAACCCCGAGAGCTCGATGCGCGCCCGCCGGGCAAACGGGAGGATCGCCTCACCGCTCAGCCGGGTGTCCGCATCGAAGAAATCCAGGTCGCTCGTGACGGGCGAAAACGTATTGCTTTCCTGCTTGAGGGAGCCGACCGCGATCCGCAGAGGATCACCGCCTCCGGCGGGGTGAGGCCACGGCTGCGCCGGTGCGAACCCGGTGTCCAAGAGTGTCGGAGACTCCTGCGCACGCGTCGAGCACTTCGGGGATGAGGCCGGCAAGGCGGCGGCCCTCCATCCTCGCCGCGGGCGCGGCGATGCTCACCGCGCCGACCACCCCCTGGGCGTCGAAGATCGGCGCCGCGATGCATACCGCGCCAATGTCCTGTTCTTGACGATCGATCGCATAGCCGCGCTCCCGGACCTTGCGGAGTTCCAGGAGAAGACGCGAGATCGTCGTGATTGTTCGGGGCGTGAAGCGAGGCAGGCCGGCCTCCTTCAGGATGGCGATGAGCTCTCCCTCCGGCAGGTGCGCGGCGATCGCCTTGCCCAGGGCGGTGGCATGCAGCGGGGCGTGGCTGCCCGGGGCTTCGACAAAACGCAGGGGACGCGGGCTGGGCAGCACCTCGAGGTAGAGCGGCGCGCGGTCGCGCCAGATCGCGAGGTTGACAGTATCCTGTGAGAGGTCATGCAACCGCGCCAGGTACGGCTGGGTGACGCGGCGGAGATCGGCGGCGGCGTGGGTCACCTGGGCCAACTGGATGAGCCGCAGCCCCGGCTGGTAGGTCCCGGCCGGCGTCCGCTCGACGAAGCCCCGGGCCTGGAGCGTCGCCAGCAGGCGAAACGCGGTCGTCTTGGGCATGCGCGTCCGCGACGTCACTTCCCCGAGCGTCGCCGCGCGATTGTCCGCGAGCGTCTCGAGGATGTCCAGCCCGCGCTCGAGCGCGGCCACGGTGTACCGGCGTCCCGGCTTCACCGGAATGTCACCAGCCCCCATAGGCGACCCATCCCCCGTCCACCATCGCCAGCGAGCCGGTGACAAACGAGGCGCGCGG